>CALFEN010000229.1 GCA_937950065.1 uncultured bacterium
TATATAGATTTTTAATATACAATTTTTCGATAATAAAAAAGAGGCAAAACCTCTTTTTATATAATTTTATAAAAAATATATTATAAAAAATATTAAAATTCAAAATATAACATATATACTATTTTTTTAATAGTTTTTATGATATTTATGCTTAATTCTACGAAGCCTTTGATGGCAACTATTTCCATTTGTTCTATCTGATTCATTGTTGCTTTAAAATTGATTAAAAATTTATTTGAATTTATTTCCAAAACTAGTTCATAGAGATTTTCTCCAAATTTGACAAAACTTGCTTTTATGTTTTCAAAATCTATAGTTTTGATCAAATCAAACCCTTGGCTAAATAATTTTAATTGTTGCATTTATTTTAATATGGTGCTTACAAATTTAAAGTTTCCAATTTTTTTCGACCTTCACCTTTTTACATTTTTTTTAAAAAAATTCAAGAGAATTTTTATATAGATTTTTATAGAAAAATCATATTGATTTTTATAGAAAAATGATTATAAATTTATATCTTTAAAAACTAATACAAAAGCACAATATGAAAGAAAACTATTTTAACACTGTTGTTAAAAAAATATTAAAAGAAAAGTGAAAAATTATATGACCAGAAAAAATAAAAAAAATAGTACAAAATATTTTGGCAGAAAACTATTCAGAACAAAAGAATTATAAAGTAGTTTATTATCTCAAAGCTAGGTGATATCTACTATCACTAAAAAAAGATTTATATTTCATTAAAGAAAAAGATGACAATATCACAAATTCAGATCTTACAGATAAATACTATTGGACAATACTAAAAAAGCACTGCGAAATGTATCTAGGTAAGGCTCGATATATTTGAGGACTTAAAGCATTAGAATTAAATATGTCCAATTATAGCATCCCAGAGACCATTGATATTATCAATCCAGTAAAACAGGCCAAAGAAACAGTATTAAAATGAAAAGAAGTAGTTTTTAAAAAATACTCAATGAAAAATGGAGATTTATTCAAAAAACTAAAGAAATTTATTCAAAAAGTAAAAATCTGAAATACTTCATTTCTTGTCTCAAATTTAGAACTTTCGATACTTGAAAGTCTTTACAATCCAGATATACTATCAGAAAAATACATCAATGAATTAGTAAAAAAAATTATAAGGAAAAATAAAAAAAGTTTGGACATTCAGAGTATAGTAAATATTATCATGCTTGGGAAACATCACAGTAGTATAAACAGATTTCATCAACTCGCAAAATCAATAGATTCTGATTGTGCTGACAAAATTTGAGAAATCATAAAAAAACACAGTTTCTTTGTTGATATCAAATAATCATACTATCACTGTCTTTAAAGATAATATAATTACTTACCAACATTCAATAAAATAAAAAAAGGGAGAAATTCTCCCCTTTTTTATTTTATATATTTATTGTCTTGATGGCAACTTCAAGTCAGCTAACTCTTTCTTTTTCTCCCTAAAAAATAATTCCAACATATGATTAGAATTTTCTCATTCGCGAAATTCAAGTCATACATTAAGCTCTTTACTTACATCATTTGTATAAATTTCCAATTTTTGAGCCAAATCATCGTCAAGGAAATTTAAAAATTGTTTAAGTCATATTCTTGGATTTAAAATCATATTCCTCTTTAATTTTTCCAAAACAGGCTTCTGTGTCTTATCACAATTTTCAAAATTCTTTTCTATTCTATTTATAAAATATCTAGTCATAATATAAATAATTTTCTCAAGATGTTTTGGCTCTATTCTTTGAGTCAGATCTATTCAAAAATTCTTTTTGAATTCATCAGGATTTCATTTAAAAACATCTATATTAAATCAATTTTTAGACAAAAACCTTCTCAAAAATTCCTTATTTGTGCTTTCAAAATTAAGTTCCTGTATCTCTTCTTTCATTTCCTTTCAATGCAGCATATAACTGTAAGTCAATTTATCTCCATGATAAGATATATTTTCAGGCAATAATATATCCTTACTTTCTGGAAGAGTAGAAATCACACTATTTGGATAAATAACATTTACAGGAGCTATATAATTCTCTTGTTCTGTAACAATACCCTTTTCTTTTAATATTGCAAAATCTTTAGGATTTTCTTTTTTCAGTACTACATTTGCAAAATGATTTGAATAATCTTTAAATTCTTTTTCTGGAGATTCTTTTTTCTTAAGTTCTTGTGCTTTTTGTATCACCACTTCCTTTTCCTTATGAGAGACTTGAGTTTTTTCAAAACATGTACTTTCAGAACTTCATTTTGTATTTATCCCATTCTCATATGCTTTCAACCCTTTTTCAAAAGCTTCTATAGAAATATCTTCTTGCGATAAAGAAATATTTAATTCTTTAGCAAAAACGTCTATCTCTGTATTTATACTATTTTTCTGTTCTTCGACATTATTTTCATCTATCTTCCTAATTTTAGAACTAATCTCATCAACTCTTCTTTTTAGATCTGGATTATCAGTTATCTTCTCTCTAATTTGAGCCAATTTTTTATAAAGTCTACTCTTAACAAATTTTAGATAAAATTTCTTTCTATCTTTCTCGTCAAATTTCTTTTTATCTTTCAGTCATTCGTCCAAAGCATGTATTCTAAAAATATCCTGAATGTCTTTATCTGTAATATTACTCTCTTTCAAATTTCTCTCCATATCCTGACTTATCTTTTCTACACCGTACAGCTTACATCCATAGTTAAAAATTGTTTTAGAAAATTCCCTAAAAAATTCTTTTTTCTCTGGTTTGATTACTGGATTTCAGTTCGCGTCATATATAATATTTCAATTTTCATCCTGCTCCCAAGGATTAAAAATTTTCTTTAATTTTTGAGAAGATATATTTTTATCTCATTTTTCATCAACAATCTTTTTTAATATCTTATCAAAGACTAACCTATTAAAACTATATCCATTTTTTACAATCTCCTCAAAATTCTGGGAAGTAGTTTCAATACATTCAAATATCAACTCTTTCTCACTTTCATTAAGTTTTTCTTTAGGATCTTTTATCAACACGTCTAATTTTTTAAAAAAATCATCTTTATATTCCATTTTTTGCGCTTCACTTACATGAGATCTTTCTTTAAAATTATATTTTTCTCTAGACTTATTCAAATCATCTTCCTTATCTTTGAGATATTTCAAAATTTTTTCGTCTTTTATATATCCCCTCAATTCTTTAATTTTTTGTGAAGGGTTTAAATAATTCATTTTAAAAAGAAATTCTTGATAGTCTTTTTCATTCATAGAGTCCATTTTTACAAATTTGACATCTTTCAACAATTTAGGATCGTACCAAAAATCCATGTAAAGAACTTTTTTTATCGTTTCTTCCGCCATAAATCATCTCTTTTCATCATCGGTTTTACATTTTTCAAATTCCTGATTATTCAAAAACGATTTTTCCATTTCAGGTGTAATATATTTATTATGATCTCAGTTACTACCTCACAGCTTAATAGTATTGAGACTACTTACATCAAAATTATTTAAACTCTGGATTCATTTTAATTTAGATTTTATATCTCCCACAAACTTACCAAAAGTTTCTCATTGTCATAATTTCAAAGTTGTTTCTTTAGTTTTATTTAAATATTTCTCCTTCAAATCTTTTGAAAATCCATTTTGATCCAAAGGAATCCAAAAATCTTCAGCATTTTTCTTTACATCATCCACCATTCATTTTGTAGCAGAATTCTTATTCTCATATTTCAATATAGTATTTATATAATCTTCCACAGTATCTTGACCGGATATTGTAGCTATCATACTTTTCAGAGAAACAAAAAAATCAAACACATCTTTATATTTAGATTTATATTCAGGATTTTTCCCAAAAAAATCCAAAGAAACACTTATCAAAGGAGAAAGCGGAGTATTCAATAAATCAGCTTCTGTTGTCCCTACAAATTGAGCCATTTTTGATAATAAATCTTTATTAGACTGTAAGAGCGAAAGTGAATAATTATTTATAGATTCAAATATTCTAAATTTCACTGCATCATTATAAATATTTTCTATATCTTTTGCATCAGGATTTTTTATATCACTGATATCCATAGCCCTATATACACAAGACCTATATACTTCAAGTTCATTAGGAGAATGACTTATTTTAGTCTGATTGAGATATTCTTCTTTCAAATTTGATGGGAGATTATCCAATTTCTTCCCAAAATCCAACATAAATTTTTTTTCTTTATCAGATAATGATTCCTCTCAATTCTCACTATCCATAATTTTTTTTACTATATTATCATACTCTCTATTATCATCTTCAGAAATGCCATACTTTTCCAAAATAGATTTCCACTGCTTCCCATACCCTTCATCGAGAGTAGACATTGCTATATCTTTATTACTTTCCTCAAAGCTTTTAATATCTCAATCTATATTTGTCTTTGCATCGAAATTCAACTTTTGATAAAGCTGCAAAACTCAAGCATGTTCAGTTGCTCTATTTACTTTAGCTAAATTCTCTTTTGTAAAACTATCATTATTTATTCACATATGAACAAGTTCACTTTGAATACTTGCTTTTATAGCAGGATCATTGGCTATAAAACTTAAAAGAGCACTTTCATCGTCTGTCAATATATCATTATCATCACGATCCAAAAATTTCTGCAAAATATTCTTATCATTCTTTTTTACCACTCAATTCAAGATTGTCTGTTCTTTCGAGTTTTTCCCAAAAGCTCTCTGGTAAAGCTGAATAATAAAGGCTTCCCTTGAAAAATTTTCAACATTTGAAGAGTTAGATTGTATTTCTTCATACGCTTTTTTTATAAAAACTCTAAAATCATTGGAGTTCAATACTTCATCTTCAAATAATTTTTTATTATTAACTTTCATCCCTGCCAGCATCCCCTTTTCTTGATCTGTTAGCAGCTTTTCTTTATTTTGAGCTTTTGTTTCGGACATAATTTATTATTTAGAAAATACAGCTATAATTTTTCTATGACCCTTTACCTTTAGTTCACATTTTATCTCTATTATTTTTACCCAAAGCTACGTCCTCCACTTTTCCACCTCTCATATACTTACTATCTCAGACATTTATAAATTCAACAGAATCTTGAGGAATTTGAAAAACATCCATTAAAGTAAAGCCATTTTTTTCCTGCAGAGATTCTGGCCCATGTTTTTTACCAATAGCCATATCTTTCAAAGTTTTAACAAAAGATCCCCCAGTAGAAAGTTCTCATTTTTTTTGAGGATAATATCTAACCTCCTGTCAAGGGATAGGAGAAGTAAATTGATCCCCATATTTATCATTAATACCATTCGCTGTAGTCATTTGAGCCTTTGATTGTGCTATAGATTCTTCTCCAAAGTTTTGAGATAGACTTCAAATATTAATAGCTTTCTGAAAAGAAGATAAAAAAGTTTCTTTTCATTTACTGTTTTTATATATATCTTTAGCGTTTTTTGCCCAGCTTTTAAGACTTTTATCTATATAAAAATTTTCCACCATATCAAATGCTTCATCTATTTTATTATTATCCAAGCACAATTGAGTAGCATTATATGCAAAATTTATTTCATGGGGATTATTTTTTAGAGCTGTTCTATAAAAGTCCAAAGCTTTTTTCTTATCTCACATCAAGAGAGTTACAAATCATCTATTTCCTACAGCCTCAACGTTTCAATTTGCTATAGCAAATTCATATTGGGTCAACGCCTCTTTAAAATCTTTTTGAGCTATATCAGACTGATTATTTTGTCTATGCAAAAGACCTCTTTCTGCATACATATTTCACAAATTATTATTTGTATTAGTATTTCCATCATCTTGTGCTAAAATATCCTTTTGAAAGGCTATAGCTTTATCAAAATTATCTTCAAATCATTCTTGATTTCCAGATTTAAATGCATCTTTTCATTTCCCCATAGCATACATACTCATAGCATTATCAACTATAGTAACTGGCTTCATAGGTGCCACTCAAATCTTATCGCATAATCTAGCATATACTTTGTAAGGTTCAGTTTCAGCTATAGTATTTGAAGCCTTATCTATCGCTTTTTTATCAGACGTTTTCACTACAAAATCAGCAAATTTACCTTCATCAAAATTCACAAGACTATTTAAGAAATAACGTTGAAATTCATTATTTACATCTTGAGAAAATTTAGCCATATCATTTCCTTGCTGCAAAATATCTCTGATATTTATATCAGATCAATTTATTTTGTTTATGAGGTCTCTTTCTTTTTCGTCAAAAACACCGTCAACCTTGATACCGGTTAGAATTTGTTCCCTTGATAAAGTTTCCACCATTTTTATTTTTATTAAAAAATAAATTTTTTTTGATTAGTAAAATTATATATTTTATTTTTTATTTGTCAAATTATTTTTACATAGCCAAAAAACAATCAAGGACTAGTGGCTTGATTGTCTAAACAAATCATATACAAATTTATCAAAAATTTTATGTAGTCTGACTCCCATTACCCGATTGACTTCAAGGTTTGGTACGACTTCTTGTATCTTTAGCAAAAGCTACCAAAGTGGTGTTATTTACATTCCAAAAATCCTCTCAAAGTTTTTTTAAAGCATCAAAAGATTCAGAAAGAAAATTACTTATATCTCCAAAAATATCTGTACTTCAGGAACTATTTTCAAAATTTTTAGCAAAATCTCTTTCATTCTTTTTCTTTAAACTCTGTCTAAAACGATCAATATATGTTCTCGCTAATTCATTATCTCATTTAAGCGCACATAATTTTACAAGATTATGCACCAAACCAATATTTGTAGAATCAGTTTTGAATAACTTATCATAACATTGTATAGAAG
Source organism: uncultured bacterium (assembly GCA_937950065.1). The sequence goes on from CALFEN010000229.1 coordinate 6,813, forward strand.
CATCTACATTACCAAGAGCAAAATAGACTAATCATTTATTTGCCAAAGACGTTTTATCTCACATAGTAAGATCAAAATATTTAAGAGAAGTAGTTAAATCCTGTTTCGCATTAGAAGGATCGTTTTGTAAATTAAAAAGCCCTCTTTCAGCATACATATTTCACAAATTATTCAAGACCTTCTTATTGTCTGGTTCTTTCTGTAAAATTTGATTTTGCAAAGATATCGCTGTATCAAAATATTTTTGATATCAATCTCATCAGCTTAATATCTCATCTTTTCATCTCTCACTAGCGTATAATGATGCACTATTACAAACCATAAATTCCAAAGAATTTGGAGACTCTCAAAGCTTTTTACACAAATTAACATACAATTTATAAACACGACTATCAGTTCTATCTTGTAATATTTGTTTAGAGATTCTTCAATCTTTCATTATACTATCGAATTCCATTGCTCAAAAAGTATTTTTATATAATCAATGATACTCCATATTCATATCGTCAAAGAATTGCCTCCTCTCTTTAGGAGTCAAAACAGTCATTAAATCAACATCACTAGATTCTATTCTCTCAAGATTTGATATTTCAAGTTCTGAAAGATTTTGATCTGCATTCAAAACTCCTAATATTTCATCTTTTGATAATCATAAATTCTCCACCATCTATCAAAAACATAATGCTATAAAATTTTTATATTTAAAATTATATTTTATTATAGCACTATTGTCAATAGATCTTTATATTTTTTTATATTTTACAATTTTTCTCTTATATCTATAATTTTGGATTATTACATTTCTAAAAATGCAATATAAACATAGTAATTTCCTTATTAATTTTTATAATTTTTATATTCAATTACTTATTAATTACTTGAGATGAAACCATATCATACTCTACTCAAATCAAACCTTGTTGATTATCTAAATTTCGTTTGGAGCAAGTGCGTGCACAATTTCAGGAAGGTTCTTTTTCCTAATAAAAGCTAGGGAAGCTAGCAATCTTTAATTGCTCAAGACCTCTTCTATTTGAGGATTTTATATAAATTCTAATGAATCGCTTACCGCTGCTAAACAAAATGCAGTAATTAACAAAATAAATCGGCATGACATTTTTATCATAGTTTATAACGATAACATGATTACCTTCTTTTTAAATAATAAATTGATTAATGAAATTTTAATATTTTCTTTTATAAAAACACACTGCAAACGCAATATGTTCTTATATTACCTTACTTTTTTTAAAATTAAAACTGTTCACTCTGTAGGACCTCCCGCATAATCACTTATTCTCCTAGTAGTAAACACCAATCCTCTTGCTCTCGCCTGCT
>CALFEN010000230.1 GCA_937950065.1 uncultured bacterium
TGTCTTTGCATTTATAGTAATAGATCATTCTGTATCTATTTTTGCAGGAATTTCTATATTGATATACTTTTCCATATCAGTGGCTCTAAATATCAAAGTATCTATGTGTCCTTTGATATATATATTTTCCAATACTGGCAGTGTAGAATGCTTGGATACAAATCTTGATGCTAAATCTAATATTTCTTGTAAAGTGGAGGTTTTGATTATTATCTTCATAACTAAATATATTAATATTATAAAATTATTTTATTATAAAGTCTTTGCATTTTTTTTCAAGAGAATATTTACAAAAAAATTTAATTAAATAGAAATTATTAAAACACATTATTATCATAAATTGATATAAAATCTACCTTGGAAATAAATAATCTATTGTTATCCAATAAAAAACTTCAACCGGAGTTGAAGTCTTCTTTATACCTATAAAATAATTTTTACTAAAATTCCTCGCACATAAGCTGAAAATAAGGAGTTTCATGACCACATGAAGGACATTTTAACGGAGGTTTTTTACCTGTGTGAACATAACCACATTTACGACATACCCAAGCTACAGGTTCTCCTTTTTCAAAAAAAGTTCCGTTTTCTAACTGATTTAATAATTTCTCAAAACGTTGTTTATGATGATTTTCAGCGATAGCTATTGCTTGAAGTCTAGCAGCAATTTCAGGGAATCACTCTTGCTTTGCTATTTCAGCGAATTCAGGATACATAGTGAGGAATTCATATTCTTCACCTTCTATAGCTGACTGCAGATTTTCTATAGTAGACGAAAGGATATTTGGAATTCAGGCTTCTACAATTATCTCTTCCATAGCTAAATCTTGAGATTTTTTTATATCACTTATCATTCTAAATATCCATTTAGCATGTTCTCTTTCATTATCTGCTGTCAATAAAAAAATTTCACCAATCTGATCGTATCATTCGTTCATAGCAATTTTACTATAAATAGTATAACGATTTCTAGCCATGCTTTCACCAGCAAAAGCCTTTGATAAGTTCTCTATAGTTTGTATCATATTTTTAGTTTTTTAATTTATAAAAACAATATCATTATAATGAAATGAAATATAATTTTCAATAGCAAATATTAGATAAAATATTTTAAGCCGCTCTACTGTCTAGAGCAGCTTTCATTGATGAATCTATCTTTTCAAATCATACTTCAAAAATTTCTCTCAAATAATCATCTCTGGCTAAATTTTGGGATAAAGCCTGTTTTATATTTCTCAATCTTTCCCAACAAGACATACAACAATTATAACGCTCTCAAGCAGAAATAGATTTTCATCTCTGACACTCAACTTTTTCCATTCCTATCTGTTCCATTAAATTTTGGCAGGAATAATTCCTCAATTTTTCCAATCTTGATGGTAATCCTCCCTGATTAGAAGGTACTGTTCTTGTTTCTATTAGCATAATATTATATTGTTAATTTTAAAACATATTTATTATAATTTTTCATGGTTAATCTACGGTTAATTTTCAAAACTTTATATAAAAAATTTTTTCCGGATATCCAGAAATAAGCGATTTTATACCGTCTTTTTTATTATTCTATTAAAAAAATAAGTATAAAATTTATACTTATTTCTTACTCGTAATATTTTTTAAACGTAAAACTAAAATTTAGGAAATCAAATTCATAATCATCAGCTACTTTCTCAAAGACTGAAATACTTAACAATGATTGTATAGATTAATTTTGAGCCATCTTTACATCTTGTTGTAATTCAAAACTAATTTTATTTAAAGGGACTGTCCCCTCTTTCTTGAACATTTGCATAATAGCGGTCTGAAGTTCTGCTAAAGTAATAGTTTGTCAAATCACCGCTTGTACGTCAATTCCTCCTTTTTTCCCTTCCATACTTTTTATAGAACCAGCATACCATGGAACTTTTCATTCATAAATTCTTCAATCCAGTGCTACCTGCAAGGTTTTTCCATCCTTGCTAATAGTTAATTTTAACTCTTTTCACAGATAAGAAATTTCCATGCTTTCTCAAGGATGCACTTTTTTGCCTGCTATTTGCGACTCAAGTTTTCATGTCATTTTTTCTTGAGCTCAAGATGCTACTGATCATGCTTTTTCCGGCTTTAAATCCGGTCATTTAAGAGCGTCCGGGGCTTGCTGCTGTTCTACGTTTCCCATTTTTCCCATTTTATCTTTATTATATTATAAACTATGAATAGCTCTCTACAGGTCTATGCTTAACAACTAAAGAAGACATTTTATCTGTCAAAGGAGCCAAAACACTTTCTATAGCCTGAAATTTTTTTGCTACAGCATCCCAATTAACATCTTTTACAATACTTTTCCTCTGTTCAGTAGTTTCGTCTTTAAAATGCAATATTTTATTTCTCGCAGTAGTTGAAAAATTTGAACTTCAAGACAATAATTGTACACCTGATAATCATTTGTCAAACAAATTATACAACTGAACTATCTCTTGATATACCAATTCATCTCATCAATATTTATCGAGACTGACCAATAATCTATCTATTTTTCAAGCATTCTCTGATAGATAGCTATTTACTTTATCTCACATCTGATCTACTAGTTGCATAGCTTGCTCTCTAGTGGTGTGAGAATCTAGAACTTGAGTTGTTACAGAATCAAATCATCCTAAAAATTTTTTACTTTTGTCGACAACTGATTTCGCCTGCTCTACAGCTTGATTTGAGGTTTCTGTCATCTTATATTTAATTATATTATAAATTATTTACCAAAAAATTATCAGCCTGTTTTTGTTCTTCCAACGATTCTTGATCTTGATGTCTACGTAAACTACCTTGTATCTTATATGGTAACTCTTTTAATTTTTGATCCATTTTTCTAAAAATTCTTTTTTGATTATCCAAAAATCTTAAAATTTTTACCTTAAATATTAAATCTTCTGTACTCATTTCCTTATATCACTTTATCTGGTTTTCTACATACTCTATGGAAAGAGAAGTTATTTGAGAAAAAAAATATTTAACTAAACATTTTCTATCAGCCAGAGGAATATCTTCCCTAGAAAAAATAACATCCTTTAATGCTTCAAGTTTTTTAGATTTTTTTTTCAAGTCTTCCAGTCAAGAACTATTTATATCTACTATCATCATCGATTATTTCTTCTAAAATTATATCACAATTATATATTTTTTCTAAAAAAAGTCAAATTTTTATATATACAACAAAAAAAGCTTATAATCTAATTAAAAATAATATGCTTCAACTATAAGTTAATATAAAAATATTAAATAGCTACTATTCTGACTTTTGTGAAAAAAATGCATATCCCCGTGACAATCCCAAAAGCAACATAAAAGGATAAACTATCATTCTATCGACAAAACTATGTAATACAAATCATTGTATACTGAGTCATATCATTCATATAGATAAGGTTATCAAAAAAATCATATTTTCTTTGTATTTGACCTTGATAAATTTTATAATAGGATACATATTCAAAAAAGCATATATCAACATCCAAAAAATAAATATTATTATCCCAAACTCTATAAGTATCTGTATATACTGATTTTCCGGATTAAAAGCTATCCCTCACCAGTGCGAAGCTGGTCAGACATATCACGCTCATTTACCAAACAACGGATTTTCCAAGAACATAGTAAATCATTGTTTGAGCAACTGAAGATGTCAAGTATTGGAAAAATCCCTAGATATTATTTGTTTGTATCATACCACTCATATAATTACTGCAGCTATGATAAAGGGTAATAAAAATTTTATAATAAATTTTTTTAGATCCTTGGCATGGAACAACAATCCTATCAGTATTATCTGCACGAACCATGCTCACCAG
>CALFEN010000231.1 GCA_937950065.1 uncultured bacterium
AATAGATTATCGGCACAAATACAATAGCCAAAATCACTAACAAAAATATCCAAACTGATAGTATTGTTTCAGTCAATCCAAATATTCCCCAAAGCATAAATATTATTCATCATCATACAAATATCCGTCATCATAGTCTATTGGTTTTGTCTCGTACTTCTTCGCTGAGATATGTCCAAGGAACTTTGATTCATACCCAGTAATTTTGTCTTATTTTTCCGAGATAGTTTCACAAAACAACAAAGAATGCTCAAAGTCAAATTCGCATAAATTTGTTTATGCTAACCTCTGGATTGAGAGTTGCATAGATTGATACAAAATATATATACATAAAAAATCACACTATTCATAGCTGCATAAGTTCCCAAGCTTTGCTATTGACTTGTGAAGTCTGCATTTTGGGCATATTCATAGGCAAGAATGTCATCAAAAGCACTAATACAAGATTAAGCACTGGAAGCATAAGAAGTCACTGTCGTTTGGAACCGTAGTTATCTGCTTGTCAAAGATAATTTCGGTGAACAGGGATTTGGTCTGGTAGTTTGTCATAAAAGTAAAATCATACAATCAGCATGATTGCCACCATGGCAAGTTTGATAATCAACATTGTTTTATTTGTTTTCATCGTTTTTATTGGTAATATCTAAAAAAACTTGTATCAACTCTTCAAATACCGACATATTCAAAGAATAATAAATAAATTGTCCTTTCCTCTGGTCGCTCACCAAATCTGCTCTTTTGAGAATATCCAAATGGTGCGAGAGACTTGCTTGAGTTATTTCAAAGTTTTGGAGCAAGTCTGAGACAGACATCGTTTTTTTTCTCAAAAGCGATATGATTTTTCTACGATTTGGATCTGATAACGCTTTAAATACTTTGTCCATAATAATATAGATATATAGATAAACGTCTATATATTATTTTTTCTGGAACAAAAATCAAGAGAATTTTTATCAAAATGAAAATATCTTTAAAAATAGACGAATACATGTATTGACTTTTAGTGTATTTTAGCTATATATAAAATATTTAATATTTTTAATTTTAATATATAATGACTAAAGAAACACAACATGAAACAGTTTGAGGAATATCTATAGACTGACTAAATAAGGAGCTTTTGCCTTCATTTCTTTTGGACCGAATACAGGAAGCTATGGATGGTAAACTTTCTGTTAAAAAACTCAGAAAACTACATGAACGACTAATTAATATGCAAGTGGATCATACTAATGTTGCCGAATTGTTTAGGCTTATTGGATGAGTCG
>CALFEN010000232.1 GCA_937950065.1 uncultured bacterium
TCAGGAAAGTTCATTCTCATCTTGGAGATTAATTTTTTTTCATTTTAATCTTTTAATTCGGGTTTGGTAAGTCAATGAATAATCTCTTTTCATATACATAAAACATACTATAAATAAAATCTTCTTTTCTATAATATCTATATTCTCATTTTCCAAATTCATAATTCACAAAACACTTAAAACATCATTTATGCTGGTATTACTTTTTTTATAGAGTATTATATTTCTAAAAAGATCCTTAAAAAGACTATCTATTCTAGAAGTTCAACTTTCAAATAAAATATTATTTATGATTTTAGTGATGTGTCTAAAATATAATTTATCAGTTATCTCTGACTCCTCTAATAGTAAGTTAAGCATATCTAATAATTCTAGTAATTCTGCTTGTTCTGTAGCTATCAAAGGAAGTCCCTGCTGTATTTTTTCTTTATATCTCAAAATTTTATCACTCACTTCAGATACTACTAGTTTTGTTTCCATCTTTTCTTCTTTTATTTTTATAAAACATTTCCTTTGCTTTTCTTATATTTTCTTCAAAAGTTCATTGTTCAAACGTCATCTTTGGATTGCAATTCTGATCTACTTTTATACAAAAATCAGGTAAATATTCAAGCCAAGTTCATTGTAAAATTTCCTCTATTTTAAAATTATTAACGTTTTGAGTCCTTGTATTTATTCGTGATGAATATTTATGATTATGAAATCTCGTATTTATAAAAAACATCAAAAGCATCAGTTTCTTTTCTAAAGTACTGGCACTCTCTATCTGTATAGAAATCAAACATAAATATTCTAGACTCCTTTCTATCATTTTATGGTATAGACTATTCTCATATATTTCTTTAGAATCGTAAAAATCTTTTAAAAGTTGATCTATTGATTGAATATCTTTAGTATCCAAAATTTCTTTTATAGTATTTTTTAAATTAAGATAAAGAAATTGATCTTCATCTGGCTCATCTTGAATGTTAGAATCATCAGAAATTTCGAAATATATTCTTTCAATTCAGTTATCAAGCTCTACAAAAAACGCGGGTAAATCTTTTAACCAAGTATCTTTTAGCAATTCATATTGTCATATATTTATTCTCTGTCAATTTTTACTTTTTATTCGTGATTCGTATGAGCGTTTATTCTCTATACATTCAATAAAATATATCATAAGGATTATTTTCTTTGTTGCTTTTTTTGCAGATTCCTGTCATCACTTTTTAAATCACAATATACTTACCATATTATTTAATATTTTATCGTTTTTGTCATCTTGTCAGAATGAAAGTCTATGATTAAAAAAAATACTTATACAATTTTGTTTTCAAAGTATGTTTTCATATGATATTATCTGATTGAGCAAAGATCTCATATCCTTCAAAAAGAGCTTTCGGGAATTCTTAGCAGTTTCTCTTTCAGTTAAAATCTCTTGTAGTAATCCTGAAATAAGTTTCTTTTCCTCATCTGTCAAAGGAGAATCTGTATGTATTTTTTTGAGTATTAGTTTTAGATTTTCATCTGTAATATTAGACATTTATATCTTAAGAAATATAAAAAGAGTTTTGGGTATTTGATATATTTTGCTCAAATGAGCCATTTCTAAAAACTATATATTCTGATTGTTCATCTGCCTCTATGGTAAAATTCGGCAATCCACCTATCCAATAATTGATTAGAGTTTTTTCATTTTTGAAACAAACAAACTTTCATTTTTTTTGTTCTAATCGCTTGGCATAAGAGATTGTCTTTATACTTCTCAAATCTAATAAATATGTTATCAATACAAGTTTTTTTTGTAATATCTGAAGATCTTGGGCTTTGAGATCATCAAATCACAAAATATATATCACCCTATCTATAAATTCATCATGATCATAGATTTGTCTTCAAGTGAATAGTTCTTCCAACAGACGACTTCTTTCTATTATATTATCCTGTTTTAATACAGTGTCTATGTTATCTTGTAAAATTTGAATTAAATCATTTAGAGTAAACATTAATTCTTTTGCTCTAACAGCATGATCTCATGTTGTCTTATCTCAATTTCTTTTGACAGATCCTATTCAACCTGTTACGCAATTAGTTCCACCCATATATTTTTTTTACTATATAAATTTTTAACGAATATAAAAAACAGTATATCCATTTTTTGTCATAAAAAACTCTTTTTCTTTGCAATTTCTATCGTTTCCCCTTCTCCTTATCCTCCTTATATCTTTTTAATATAGCAGCAATCAATTTTTTTTCTTCATCTACAAGTGTTCATGCTCTTAATTTTTCTATTAATTTTTCTACGTCTTTAGGAGATAATTTTTCTGCATCCATCTTTATATTATTTTAGATATCTAAAAGCATTTATTGAGGTTTTTATATTTTGCTCTGAACTTCCTCTTTCAAAATTGAGACAGGGTCTCCCCTCTTCATCAATTACTATCTTAAAAGGAGGAAGTAGATTCAACCAAGTATTTATAAACATCTTTTTCCCTTTAATTGGAGATATATATTCATTTATAGTATTTATTCGTGCTGAATAATCTTGAGGAAATTCTTTAATTTGTAAAAAATATGTCATTAATATTATTTCTTGTTCGATTAAATCTATATCATAATTTTCTTCATTTGGGTTGTATGATAATATCATCTCAAGAATTATGTTCCTTATATCTATTATGTCATAATCATTTGTCAATTTGCTTATCAAAAAATCTTTTAGTCTTATCTCTGTTTGAGTTAATATATTCTTTAATCCATCCATTATTTGGGAAGGATTACTAACTTTCTTGTTGTTATCTCATTTTAAGGATCTTATCAACGATATAAGTCTTTGTCTAGTTTTCTCATCCACATCTCAAGACTGTAAACTTCTCACTAATCTCGTAAGTTCATCTTCTGTAGCTCGAGGAGGTAGATTTCTATACATTGTATTTAAGATATAAATAAAAGATATAATATATTTTATTTTTAAGTCATTTTTATTTCATCAATTTCCAATTCAATATCATCAACAGTTATAGGCATCAAAGGCTTTATTCCCTTGATAGGAGATGCTAGATATCCTCCTACTTTATCTATTTTATCTATAATATTTTTTATAAACTGAAAATCTACCATACTAAATTTCTCAAAATCAATTAAAGATAATAATCATAATCGTTCAGCAATAATTAAAATATCGTAATGTTTATTTATTAATTTTACGCAGAAAATTTTAATCTCTGTGAGATCTATTCTTGGGAAAGTAGCTATTTTTAGTCAAACTTCATCAAAAAGTATAGCACAATCATTTTGTTTATCAACTACTAATTTTATAGCTAATTTTGGTTTCTCTCTTTTTTCCTTGGACAAAGGTCTTCAAGCAGTTTGCAATCTATCATCGATTTCCAGTTCAATATCATCAGGTTTTAACTCTGCAAATTTGTTTCAAATACGTAGTTTTTTGGTAAGTCTTTGAATAAGTTGTGTTTTGATATGTGAGATTTCAAAATTTTCAAAACTTTGTATTTTATTTCAATATTCATCAAAAGCTTCGACTAATCAACTATCTTTTGATCGAATTAATTTAATTTTCCTTTTTATAGGCTTATCTTCTATTTGAGGAATAGGTCTAGATATAGGCATTATAATTTCATCCAAGAAATCGATTTCTATTTCGTCTGTCGCAATCTTCCTTTTGCTAGTCTTATCACTACTAGTTAATATCAACGCTATTTGTGCTTTTAAATTTTCAACATCAAAATTGGAAGTAATTAAAATTGTTTCATTTTTTCCATCTTTGATAGTAATCTGTCAACTCTTATAAGAATATTGCGCAGTAAAATTCTTCATATTTGTTTATATAAATAAATTATAGCTTTTTACTTTTTTTACGATAAAAGTCAATAGAAAGTTTATATAAAAATTTTATGAAAAATATATTGAAAAATATTTTTAAATCTTTATAAAAATATTTCTATTTTATTCTTTTATAAAAACATGGGACAGGATAATACCGCAAGAATAGCACTTATATCTGTTATCTCAAATATGTTTTTGGTCATAACCAAATTTATTATTTGATTTATGACAGGAAGTGTGAGTATTATAAGTGAAGCTTTACACAGTTGTATGGATTTATTGGCAGCCTGTATAGCTTTTTTTAGCATAAAATACGCTGGTAAATCACCAGATGAATTTCATAATTATTGATATGGGAAGATAGAAAATGTTTCCGGCGTGGCAGAAGCATTACTTATATTTATAGCCGTGGGTCTGATATTGTATGAATCTATAGAAAAATTTTTGCATCCGTGAGAAATAAACTCTGTATGATTATGAT
>CALFEN010000233.1 GCA_937950065.1 uncultured bacterium
AATTGATAGTATTATAGGTTTGATGCTTTGCACACAACCTGATACTTTTTTACATATAAATTAATAAATATACAATGAGAAGATCCGAAAAAGAAAAAATACATGGCTGCAGTAATTGATGATTTTTCCAGGATAATATATTTTGAAAATTTGCCAAATAAGAAAGCTAAAACTGTTGCTGAATTTTTTATAAGAGCTATAAAAGATTTTGAAAAAAAATGAATAAAGATAAAAAGACTTTTGTCTGATAATGGAAAAGAATTTACAACACACCGACCAAATTGAAAGAAAAATCACGTATTTGAAAGAATTTTACAGATGTATGGTATAAAACATTATTGCACAAGACCTCATAGACCGCAGACAAATTGAAAAATTGAGCGTTTTTGGAGAACGTTTAAAGAAATGTTTTTTTGGAAAAATCATTTTTGCAGCTTTCATGATTTTAAAGAGAAATCGCGTGATTGGTTATTTCGGTATAATTACAAAAAACCTCATAGTTGAATATGAGGTTTAAGTCCTATGGAAAAATTATTTGAATATAAAATTTATTTTAAATAAATTATAATTTTATTTTTTTTCCCAAATATTGTATCTATGTCTATTTCTACTTCTAAATCTTTGAAGAAATCTATTACTTTATAACATTCATCAATGTCTAATTTTGCTTTTCCTCTTTCTGCTAGAGATAATTTTGGTCTTGATATTCCCATAATATTTGCCATTTCTTCTTGGCTTATATTGAATATTTCTCTTATTCTTGCAATATTGTTTTTCATCTTTTCATTTTTTAAATTATAAAAAATTTAGGTTTTTTAAGATTATTTTCTTTGATAAATTCTTCATTTAATCGTTTATACAAATTATAAGTAGATGTTTTTTTTTTCATCTAAAATTAGCGTTGGTTCTGTACAGTATCATCGTTTTGTACGATAACAAGTATTACCCAAAATCTCAATTGTTTCGTCATTTATCCGTTTAAAAGCATGATGATAATAATCTGATTGTGCAAATTTAGTTAAATTTGCTTTTGTGAATTTGTATTTTTTTTTTATTTTTGTATTTTTTATTGATAAATTAGTTTATCGACATTTCGGTCAAGGCACTAAGTCCCCAAATTTTAAAATTTTTCTTTTTTTTTGCTTGAAAATATAAAAATTTTTTAGTCCAGGTCTGTCAAAGAAATTTGTATATTTTAAATATTATGTTTGATATAATATATTGATAAACTACGTTATTTCTGTATAGAAAACCGAGGGGCCCCTCAGGGGTATCGGGCTTTCTATTGACAGAATGGACAAAAAATTACAATCAAGTTAACAAAAAAAAAGAAAATAAAAAAATCTTTCCCGAAAGGGAAAGATACCATATAATAAAAAAGTCAAAAAAAGTCTTGCAATTTGTATATTTTTTTCTATAATAATAATAATCTATTTTTTTCACATAACCTGTTTCATTTTTACATATAAATTATATAAATCCCGAATACAAGAATCCTATTAAAAAACTAATACATCACTCACAGCAAGAAAACAAAAAAATAATATTTGTGATAAAATAATCGTAAAAAATTTTTTAAGTATGCAATTTTTTATCTTTTTTATAAATAGGAAATACTATATTCTCTTGATAAGCCTATCCAAAAAGAAATTTGATATAAGCAATGTTATTCATATTATAACTACGATTTGTCATGATATCAACCAAAATATCATACCTGCATTTACAGCCACGTAATGCATCAGATCTATAGAAAAAGCTTTTATAAAATATCAATTGAGGTATACCAAAAATGAACTAAAATATAACAGAGTAAGAGCAAATGCAACTACAAGGATAAACAATATATTTGATAAAAACGGTAATTTTATCTGCCGATAAAATGCTCACAAAAGTTTCTCAATTTCAATCTGATTTAGAAAATTATAAAAAGTAATCCTGATAATAAGCATAAGGAAATAAATAATAATCATTACAAGTATAAAAATAAGGAAATAAGAAAACATAACAATAAAATTTGACAAGTTTATCACTGTTTTTATTCTAGATTCCTGTTCTTCATAACTATTCCCTTTTTCTATGTCTTCTGTATTTGTCACCAAATCTTTGTATTTTTTAATTATTTCTTTTAGCTTATTATATTTTTCATTATTATCAAAAATCACATATAATGTAGGAGGTAAAGGATTTTCTATTCCGTATTTTTCAAAATTTTTAATAACATCTGGCATCCTTTTTTCCAACAATCTGAATGCTTCTTCCTTGGAATAAAACTCTACCCTCAATCCAGCATCAGCAAGCTCTTCTTTTAATTTTACTGTCTGGGCATAATATTGATCTTTATCTCCATCATCTTTGATATAAAAATATATTCAAAGTTTATGTCTAATATCTTTTGTAAAATTATTTATATTAAAAGAAAGTCAAAATAATATATTCAAAAGAAATACAAGAAAACTTATAAGAAATCATATTCACACAAACTGTAATCGAAAGGCTTTTAAAACTCTTAAAATATCTTTTAGTATAAACATTGTTTTTTAGAATAATTTAAATATTTTTTAAATATTGATTGAATAAATCTATCTTTTCATCATAAAATTCTATAGGTCTGCCAAACAAATTTAATTTATCTTTATTTTTATAATATACGTCTATCATCTTTTTAGCGGCATTATATTTCTTTTCCAGCAAATATATCTCTATCAAATTATATATTACTTCAGCATCTACTTTATTGATTTCATATGCTTTTTCAAGAAAATCAATCCCCTTTTCTCTATTCCCCAACCAATATTCACAAAGTCCATAACATCTCATCATCTCAGGATTTTCAAAATTTGTAAGTTCCAATGCTTTTCTCAAAAATTTCTTTGCTTCAGTCCAGTTAGTCTTTTCCATCTCCAAAACTCACTTAACATAAAGACCTATAGGATCAGTATCTCATTTTATCTTCAACAAAAAATCAACAGATTTTTCGGCATTTCATATCTCTCATTTGAGATATTGAATATCTGCTACCTGAAATAAAGCATCTTCATTCTTTGGATTTTTTATTAGTATTTGATTGGCTAAAGACAAAGCCTCATCGTATTTCCCTTCTAATTTTAATTTTTCTATTTGGTCCAAAACTTCTTCAGGAACATAATTCATTTTTGTATATATTTGATTAAAAGCAAGCTCACTATTCAGGACTTAAATAATGAGCTTTTTTTGTTTTTATAGATTAGATTTTACCAATAATTATATATTATTGAAAAAAATTTTTTATACAAATATATATATTATTTTCTTTGATTTGTAATTTACAATTTCCTAAAAATATTAGTTGTAATTATTTTCTGCTGCCAAAAAGTCTGAGAAGAGTAAAAAATATATTTATAAATGTAAGAAACAAAGATAATGCCATCAAAAGTTCCACTCTTCTGTCGCCAGATTGAGCCATTAACTTCAAAGTATTTAAATCATATATCACAAAAGCAGAAAATATAACTAATCAGACTATATTCAATACAAAATTAAATTCAGTATTTTGCCAAAACATATTTATAAACATTCATATAATTATGGCGAGAAGTCATGCAAGAAGTATTGTCCCCCATTTCGCTACATCTATTTTTAATGCATTTCATATAACAGCAAGCAACAAAAACATAATCGCTGTAGTCAAAAATATGCTTATAATACTTGTCATCTGATAAATCAAAAATATTCCTGCCAATCCAAATCATTCAAAAACTCAAAATACCAGTAACAAAACAGATCGGAAGAGCACACGTCTGAACTCCAGTCACTAGCTTATCTCGT
>CALFEN010000234.1 GCA_937950065.1 uncultured bacterium
TTCAAAAAAATGTATGATGAAGTGATGACAGACATCACTGTCTTGTGACAAAAAATAATAAAAGATGACCCTTATATGGTAGAGTATATTTGTGCTTTGTGACATTTGATTAGGACGACTTACGAGATGGACCCATGACAGATTGCTTATATTGTCGAACTTCGTACAACTCCACAATGACATCAAAGTTATAGAAGACTTTTCCTAAAAGTATATGAAATAATTTCAAAAAAAGCTCCAATTTTCGCTAAATACATCAGAGCTTGAATAAACCAAGAAGCTAGCAGAAAAGACCAAGAAGAGAAAGCTGAACAAAAAAGAAATGCTTTATAGATATAATATTTTATAAAAAGAGTAAAAAACTCTTGCAAAATAGATATAAATGATTAATATTTTGATATTTATATCTATTTTTGTTAAATGAAAAATAAGAAAGCATTTACTCTAGTTGAGTTGATAATAGTTATCGCAATAATCGCTATTTTGGTAGTTACAGCGTTTTTGCTGCTGACGAAGTGGCTCGCCAAAGCAAGGGACGCAAGTAGAAGCAGTAACCTTGCAAATATTGAGAATGCTTTGCAAATCTCTCTGACCGAAAATTCATCACTTCCAAAACCTGATAATTATACTTTGATATATGCTAGCTGAACGAGTAATGTAATCGGCTATCAGTGAGTATTCTGAGATTGAGTCAAAGATGCAGTTTGAAACATAAACTCTGCTCCCAAAGACTGAGATAATTATTTTACCTATTATCTAAATTCAGATTTGAATAAATATCAGCTTGCAAGCTTTATGGAAAATGAAATATCCTACAATCCAAATATCGTAAGTGCAGTTGACTATTCTTCCAGTTATATCAATGTCAGAGGCGATAGACTAGGTTTGCTAACTGATTCAAATAAAGCTCCTTTACAAAGTCTATGAATCACAGGACTTGATTTGCTTACATGAACAACTAGTTATATAGCATATTTGGATAATTCTACAAATGTATCATGAACATGAAAACAGCTTTTCACTTATTATTATAATAAAACAAAAATTTTATTACAAAATCCTACTTTCGCACAAAATGACTCAAGCCTTGTTTTTTATAGTGATATGGAAACTGTAAGTTGATGAAAACTTTGGGATTTTAGCCAGTATCAAAATAGCTGAACATGTTATAGTTGAACAACAGCATGAACTTGTTGAGTATCATCTAGTCCTTTGTTTGATCAATGAATTAGATGAAAAGCATTGAAATTTAATTGAATATGAGATTTAGTAAAGATACTAAATAACATTAAGATGAAACCTTCAAAGGAATTCACTGTTTCATTAAGTTTTAAAACGTTTGATACAAGCCTTAGTTACCATCATATTTTTCAAAATTGACAGAATCGAAGTGATTGAAAATGAATAAATATCAGACACCAGAGTGGTGTTGTATGAGATTGAA
>CALFEN010000235.1 GCA_937950065.1 uncultured bacterium
CGATCTAGACAGCTTTTGACAGAGTTTTTCAAAACCAGAGAAATATAGATTTCAAATCAAATATCATAGACCATACTATAGAATTTAAAAAATAAAAATATTTAATGCAGCAAAAACAAATACTTATAGACTGACAAATAATTACATATCTTGTATCTACAGATTTTGACAAAAATAATGCAATATTATTTTTACACGGACGATGACATGATAAATATAGTTTCCAAAATATTTTAAAGTTTTGTGAAGATGAAAAACAATCTTTTTTGAGTATAGATTTTCCTTGATTTGGGCAAAGTCCTCAACCAAAAACCGACTGGCATATTTCCGATTATGCAAAGTTAGTCAAAGATTTCCTCTCAAAACTTAGTATAGATAAAATAAATATTGTTGCACACTCTTTTGGTGGCAGGGTAGCTATCTATCTAACTGCACAAAATATGTTTAAGATTTCAAAACTTATTTTGATTGCTTCGTGAGGTATCAAACCAAAGACTAACCATTTACGTCTATTTATTATAAAATTTTTTAAAACATTTTCACAGATCCTGCCAAAATCTTTACAGCAAGTTCTTCAAAGTAAAGTCAGATCTATAGATTATCAAAGTGCAGGCTGAATGTCACAGATATTTTTAAATACTATAAATCTGGATTTAGCACCTATTTTGCACAAAATCAGAGTCCCTACCAAACTAATCTGGGGCACAGATGATGACCAGACTCCTATAAACGATGCTTATACTATGTATAGAGGGATTGCCAATTCCAAGCTTTTTGTAATAGAATGATGAAGTCATTATATACATATGGAAAAACCTGAACTAGTCCGGAAAGAAACAAAGAAATTTTTATCTGAAAATAATTAAATAATGTTCTTTTTGAATATATTTTTACTTTTACAACTGGAAAATTATCACAATATTTTTTTTCTAAAAAAATTTTACACTAATCCAAAGTTCTGGTATAAAAAATTTGAAAGATCCAAACTTGATTTTACCTCCAAAATGAAATTCTTACTATTTATCCATATTATATTAAATATTTTTTTCTTATATTTAATATTTGGATTTGGAAATATATGGACAATGTTTTATGTCTTAATATTATTTATATTGCAGCCTTTGATCTTGGTAATAGCAAATATTATACTTGCCCCTATTGATCTAATAGCAAAAAAAATTATAGTAGATAAAGCAAAAGTTAAACTTAAAAAATTTAAAAAACTAAAAATCATATGAATAACCTGAAGCTATGGTAAGACTTCTCAAAAACAAATTTTGGAACAATTGCTTTGCAGTAAATTCAAAGTACTCAGCACTATAGGCAATGAAAATACTCCACTGTGAGTTTCAAGACTTATTTTGAATAAACTTGATGAAAGTTATGAAATTCTTATTGTGGAAATGTGAGCATATAACAAATGAGATATCAAAGAACTTTGTAATATAGTAAATCCTGAAATATGAATACTTACCGGTATAACAAAACAACACCTTGAGAGATTTAAAAATCTGGGAAATATTATCACAGCAAAATTTGAACTTTTTACTAACCTAAAAAAATGATGATTTTGATATTATGATGCAAATTCCAATGAAATATTACAATGAATGGAAAGTTTTCAAAATAATTTAAAAGAAATAAATTTAATAGGTATAAATTGAAATATAAAATTTGAATATTTAGAAAATCTATCTTGAATAAAGTTTACTTACGATGAGATGGAATTTACTACCAGATTATTAGCTCCCCACAATATTTTACAGATAATCACAGCCTATAAAATAGCCAAAAAACTTTGAATTGATTCAAAAACACTTTTGGATTCTGTTCAAAATCTAGATTATATCAAACATAGACTTGAACTAATTTACAATCCTATAAATGGAGTTTTTGTGCTTGATGATTCTTACAACGGCAATATCAAATGAGTGGAATCTATAATTTGGATGTTTGACAAGGCGAAGCTGTCAAACAGAAAACTATATCTAACTCCCTGACTCGTAGAACTTGGTAAAGACTCCCAAAAAATTCATTTTGATTTAGGCCAAAAACTTGAAAAAAATTTTGATAAATATATCCTTATCCAGAGTCAAGCTACTAAATCCCTAGCTGACTGACTAATCTCTGTATGAGTAAATCAACCTGACATTTTGTTTTATCCAGATACTATATCAGCACACAGTGATCTAAAAAATATTTTGCAGAAATGAGATATTATAGTTTTTCAAAATGACTGGACAGAAAATTATTTTTAAAAAAATTATTTAGCTATTTCTTACAACCACAGAACTATTTCAGGATTCACTCCCTTCAGCTTGATTTTTCTTGTTCTTTAGATTTAGATCTACATATAGTATAAATTTTTCTATCATACTAGATATGTACAAGAAATCAAACTCATCAAAATTTTCCTCTTTTTTAGGTCATTTGTCTACTATCAATAAATATTCTACTCAAAGTATAGTTACTCTTATGCCTTTCATCGTAGTAGAAAAAAAGTTTTGAAATAAATGAGAATTTTTAAATTTTAAAGTATGAGGTTTTCATACGGGCAGCTTACTTAACTCTTTAAGATAATCTCACATTATTTCATCTATATCTTCTGTATTTATGCAAATCAATTTTTCTTGTGTAACTTTAGTTTCTCAATTTTTTTGCTGTTCATTACTTATCTTAAAAAAACACAACCTAATATTTTTAAATTTTGTTTTGAAAGACTCTATTAAACTTCTTTTATAATTTCTACTTCATTGATCTAATGTCAAAAATTCTGACAATCTGTTTTGATTATCTGTTGCCATATAAGCCCTATATCTACTTTGTAATACTTCATAAACGATATCAAATTCGGCTTCAGTTATTTTACTACTTTTTTTAGGTTTTCATTTTTTTTGAGAATTTCCCTCTGACAATATATATTTTTTTCAAAGTTCTACAAACCTCCTACCATAAAATGAATTTTGAAAATCTAATCATAGATTATTTTGGATAATATGTCGTCATGCAAAAAACAATTCTTTTTGTATTTTACTATCTTCTTCCATTTCTAGCAGATAAATTATCGGCTCTATTTTTCATATAGAATTTTCTTCTGCATCTAATCTATCTATACATTCATGAAAATGTTTTCTAGCAGAGTTTCTCAAGGAATCTATTTTATTATTATTTTCAAACTCTAATTTAGATAAATTCTGAAATATTTCTGCTTTTGTTGATTGTTTACTTTTCTCTATTTTTGAATTCATTTTTTCTATTCCCTTGGAAAAAAATTTCCCACACACCAATTCGAGATGAATAAATGTATCATTATCCAATTCATTCCCATGTGTTTGTATGTATTTTTTAAGGTCATCAATCTCTTTCTCTATGTATTTTTCAATATCATCAATATCTGTATTTGTATGTTTTTTTAGTTCATCTAAATCTTCTCTTTTGAAAGTAGAAATATCCATGTCTATCAAATATTCAAGATAAACTAGTTTATATTGAACATACAAAAATGGTTCTAGTCTAAAAGCATCTATTTTAAATATATTTTTTTTTAAAATAGGAAGATCATATCTCCCAAGTTTTATAAGGAAATAAAATAAATGTATATATATCATATCATTTAGAGAAGTATTGTTATTTTTTTTATTTCTTGATAAAGTTATCAATGAATCATAGTGATCTTGTATATCTTTATATTTCCCCCTATGAAATAAAAATAGACTATAATTTATAACTAACCCTACTAATAGTTCTAGATAATTTATTCCCCCAGGTTTCCCTATTTCCAGTATTAGATCCTGAATTAGTTTATCCAGATTCTCTTCTACAATATTTATATATCCAAAGTAGCCTATATGAGATCTATAATATAACTTATCTTTTCGCATTATTGCCCTGGACAATAGAGATGATTTAGGATTATTTATTACCTCATTAAATCAAAGATTTAATACAAAATCTTGTAAAACAGTGCTATCTTCCAAAAATCTTATATTTCATGCTAATCTACTGACCAAAAAAGTTAACTTATCTGAAAAATAGTAATCTTTCGTTTTGAACTCCTTCTTTAATATTTCTATCATATTAAAAATAGCACTATAATCTCCCTTCGCAAATAAAACATTTATTCTTTCCAATTCCTTATCAGTAAATCAAGAATTTTGTCTAGAAAATTCTTCCAATGGTATATATTCTTGTCCCTTAAAACTAAAAGATTCCATTATCATAATATTTTTTTAAATAGAATTCTTATAATAAAAATATTAAATAAGTCAAATAATTTCTAGATTTTATAGTATATTTTGTATTCATAAAAACACTATAGCTTATAAAAAAATATTGACAAATTATTTTATTTTATTATAATGTATAATATAATTTATTATTTAATAAAAACAAAAATGCCAACTGGTTGAAACGCAGAAACATTAAATACTCCAGATAAAAATGAAGTATCAGGTTGAGAATTAGGACAAATGACTTCTGCAAAACGAGAAAGTACATGAGCTAATCTTAATGGGAACAATAAACTTGCTATGTGAATCCCTCCTATTTGGTATAGTATAGATCCAAAACCTAAACCAAAACCTCCAGTAGTTCAAACTACTAGTGCTTAATTCTATTAAAGAATTATATAAAATTTCATCAATAATTTTTTAAAGAATTATAAAATAATTTTCTAAATGATCAAAATAATACTATTTTAAAAAAAATGATATCTATAAAATATCATTTTTTATTACTATATAGATAATAATATTCTAAATTTCATTGACTTTATACTATAAAAAACTATATTATATACACAAACCAAATATACAAAGGATAGAAAGAGGGGGATATATGAAAAAAACGCTAACCGGTAATTTACGGCAGGAGTTTTTGGAAGAATTAGGAAACTTGGAATCTGAAAGAGATAGACTCCAGAGTGAATTGGCAAACCTCAAAAGCACTCGGGGGATCGTTTTTTCTGGAGATATAGATGATATTGAGACCAAACTTAAAAACGTTCTGGTCATAATATCCTATATCAAGAGTCATCTTTAACTCCCTCAAATTTTTTGCTGTAGGGACTTCCATAGTTCTGTATCATCAAAGAAAAATAGACGGTTTTTACGATAACAAGTACTATCTTGTAAATATGTATACCTCGATTAGAGAGCGTTTTTACTTTTTCTCCGGTATTCATTCAAAATGTGTCTCACCTCTGTTTCAATTCCTTTTAATATTTTTTTGTATTGCCTATTTATTAGCTATCTTCGTTATTTATATCAAAGGATCAACTAATAATTTAGGCAGTATCAAAATATTGTATAGGCAGTCGGGCACCCCGGCTGCCGTTTTTTAAAAAAAACTTTTATCCTTTATAATCTATTAAAAGTATTTAATTAATTTTTTGTATCACAATAGCGATATTATCAAAAATCATTCCTTATTTATACAAGATTAATATATAATATGTTCCTCTTACTTTCTATTGACAAATAGGACTTAAAATATTATAATTAGATTAATTTATAACAAAAAATAAAATGTCTTGTAAAGATGAGAAAGTTATAAAACAAATTCAATCCGATATAAAACAAAATCTACAAGTCAGAGATATCAAGCAATGACAGTTTGATATAATAAATACTGTTGCTATACTAAAAGATGTAGAACATATTGATAAACAGATTTTGCTATTAACCGATAAGAAAATTTAATTAAAAATTTTTTTCTACTTGTATTTAATATAAAAATTTATATATTTTACTATATTTACAAATAATTCTATTTAAAAAATGAAAAAACTTATAAAACCTTTTACTCATTGAATCTTTATAGGTCTTGGTTTTATTTTTGTTTTAGCTGTAAGCTACTTCGTGATAAAAGCCCGGTCAACTACTAACCCATGACTATCCGAACCAAGTCCTGTTGGAGGTCTTTATGTAAATACCAACGAGACATTAAACGCAGCAAAACGAAATACTTTAGTCAGCGAAATAAGTACTTTAAGTTGACAGGTAAATTGAGCTTGGACTGACTGTAACACTTCCTGTACTATTACAACTCCAACTCAATGGAAATTTTTTAGCTGAAGAACAAACTGATATTCAAAAATATGAAAGACAGTCTGTTTTAATCTTGACTTATATGATGTAAATAACTGAAGCACAAGTAGAACCCTTGGTTGGTGAACAACTATGATATCATGACTACCTCCTGCAAAAAAAACAACATTTGGGTGAACTGCTGTGGCCAGCAGTACATCATCGATAAACTATCCATGTCTTTATAGTATAACTACAAGTTGACAATACGTTGCATACTGTTGGAATGTATCTGTAGTATGATTAAATTCCAGTGGCTGCTATGAGGCTCAGTAGAAAATTTTACTTAATTATAAAATCAACCAAATAATGAAAAGATTATTAAAACTTTTTGGAAATTGAATAGTGATAGGTCTTTGATTCTTGTTTATAGTTTGAATATCTTATTTTGTGATAAAAGCTCGGTCAACTACTAACCCAGGATTAACTGAACAAAATCCTGTTTGAGGTCTTTATGTAAGCAATGGTGATACTTTAACCGCAGCAAAACGAAATAAACTTGTAGACAACTCTTATAAACCTTATGTAAGTTTAACTAATTCTGCTGGTGTAAGTGTCGCTAACAACTCTTCTGTTCGGTTTAATTTTGATACTGAAAACAGCGACACTGATGACTTGCATACATCAGCGTCTCCTACAAAGATAACTATTAAAAAATCTGGCAAATATTTAATTTCAGCGTATTTCACTATTGGCAGTTATGCTAGTAATGGTATAAGAACTATATATATCTATAAAAATCATTCTCAAGCACTTTGTGCTTCAGAAGCGTCCAATTCCACGAATACAACTGCTATAAGTACCTCCTGAATAACCTCATTAGTTGCTTGAGATTACCTTGAAGTTTCCTCGCGGAACGCAGCATGAACATCTTTAACTTTTACTCCTTTAGATTTTTCAGTAATCTATCTTTGAGAATAGTTTATTATAAAACTTCTTAATGAAAAAAATAATCTCTATTCCTCCTGTTTATTTTTTTGTATGTATTTTTTGAAATATAATTTTATATTTTCTGCTACCAAATTTTAATATTATTCCTAATATGTTTAGTTATCTTGGTTTAATATTTATACTTTTAGGACTTTATCTTATATCTTCGTCATATTTTATTTTCAAAAAACACAATACTTCCGAAAAATATTTACCTTCCAAATACGTGGTTCAATCATGAGTTTATAAAATAAGCCGCAATCCGATGTATTTGTGATGACTAATTTTCTTATTATGATTTGCCGTATTACTCAAAAACATGATTGGTTTATTTTCTCCTGTGATATTTTTTCTTGTGATAAACAATATGTTTATACCTTATGAAGAGGATAAAATGGAAAAAGAACTTTGAGAAAAATACTTAAAATATAAAGCAAAAGTAAGACGCTGGTTATAATATTTTAATTAAAATGTATTTTATCACAAAAATCTCTTGCAATTTTCCGTAGCATGATTATAATGTAGGTGCTATGATTTTTTAGATAGCTTTAAATAAAGAAAATTTTATATAATAATTAAAATAAAAAATGGAAAAAATAATATGAATAGACTTATGAACTACAAATTCATGTTTTGAATATATCCTTGGTGACAAACCGGA
>CALFEN010000236.1 GCA_937950065.1 uncultured bacterium
ACGAGATAAGCTAGTGACTGGAGTTCAGACGTGTGCTCTTCCGATCTCCAAACAAAGTCTTATAGATTTCTTTGTTTTGGTAGAAAAATCTGAGCCAAATTATATTACATGAGAGTATATTCTTCCTTCATGAATAAAGGTTTGGGTTGAAATTTATTTTCACACTGAAGATGAGTATGAAAAAAATATCTTGAAAAATGCTGATTTCAAAAAGACATATCTTTGAGATTTGTTTGTAGCTTATGAATGTATAAAAAAATAAAATGCTATATTTTCTATTTTCAGTCTTTGTGATAACTTTTTTTCAGAATTTCTTTATGATATTTGTAAGTTTATTTTTGGTTATCTTAATTCTTATTGTAATAAGGATTTTTAAAAAATACAATATATTAAGACAACTTTTGTTTTTATTCATTTCATTTTTTGTAGCTTGAACATCAGTTTTTGTCAAAAACTATTTGTACTTCAAAAGCCTTGAAATAAATAAAAACTTTGACTGAAATGGACAAGTTGTAGACATACTTGGACAGGATAGATTTCTTTTTGAAGATGCTGAAAATAGAGAATTTATCCTTTATTCTGACACAAAATATAATATATGAGATGAAATCTACCTCGTATGAAATATTAAATATTTTTTGACATGAAATCTTTTTGATAGAAAGTCTGACTTTGATTTTTTTGGAGGATATTATTTTATGAAATGAATTTATGGAAATATATATCAGAAAAATTTTGTCTATATCTGACAAGCTGACTTGAGTTTTCCTTTAAAGATAAAGAAATATTTTAGAGACAAGGTTGTCAATGCTTACGGAGAAAACAAGGTTGCATGACTTGTGCTTTGAATGACGATTTGAGATAAATCCATGATCCCCAAAGATGAATACCAAAATTTCATTGACTCGTCGCTTGTGCACATAATCGCTGTCAGCGGCTCAAATCTTGTTCTACTGGTAATCTTTGTGAATCTCGTTTTATTCTTTATTCCTTTTTATTTTAGACAGGTTGTTGTCGCTGTTGTCTGCATTGTCTATGCTTTCGTATGTTGAATGGACAGTAGTGTTTTGAGGGCT
>CALFEN010000237.1 GCA_937950065.1 uncultured bacterium
CATTTTTTTTGTAGCACTTTGAGATATAAGTAGATAATTTCTAGCTTCTGGAATATTTCATATACTATTATCTTTACATTTCAACCAATTACTATTGATACAGTTTGCCACTTTATTGGCATTAGTATTCAAGTACTCTACCAATTTCTGGTTATCTGCTATCTCTTGAGCTTGAGCTTCCATATCACTTTTTTGCTGTTGCAATACGGCATCTCTATCTTTCAAGATATTTACCTCACTAATGGCATCCTGGAAATTTCCCCACCAAAACCAGCAAAAAATAAAAATTACTAATATAAAAGTTTTATATTTCAAATTAATAACTTTTTGAGCTTCCATTCTAGCCACTTTGGCATCAAAATCCTCTGGCGGAGTATATTCAGGATTTTGTTGAGGTTGTTCTACACTATTGTATGGATTAGTATTTCCATTTTGGGAATCATCCTGAAGATTATTTTGTGATACTTGCTGCTTTTCATCCATTTGTTTTTATTTTAGCTGTTAAATCAAATTCATATGAATCAATCCCTTTATTATAAAAAGGGATTTCTACAAATTCTACAAAAGATAATGATTCTATTCTAGAAATTATTCATCCTGTAAAATTTTCTTTGGAATCTCCATACATCATAGCAAGAGTGGAGACTTTTCATTTTAACTTTATCTCATCTATATCCACATGAAAATCACTCAATGTTAGATTCTTATTATTTCAAAGATTTTTGAAATTATTGAAGATATCTATAAGTTGAGTAATTGTATCATACCATGAATTCTGGTCTATATTGTTAGTAATATATTGTCACAACAAAAACCTTTTGTATTTGGGATCATTCTTTTTGTCATCAATCTCTTTTTGCTTTTGTGAGATAAAAGATTCTTTGTTTGAAATAGAATAATTATAACCTGGAGTAAAAACATATTTATTTGCGACGTAATATCACATGTATGCCACAAATACAATTACTGCTATATAAAATCCTATCTTCCAACCATCTCTTTTCATCCTATTAATTTTCCTTGCCATTTTGTTTTTATATTTATAAAATTTTTTCCTGAATAAAAGCAAACTAGAATTGTTAAATTTGTGGAATATCTATTTTGAAAAAAAATACTTCGTCATATATCGCACAAATAATTTCATATCATTTCTCTTCTAATTGTTCTATAATATCCAATAGATATTTTCACTCTGTAGTTGCCTTATCTATCATAGACCTTATACCTTGATTAGCATTTACTGCTTTAATAGCATTAGTAAATGTTTCATCGACTCTTGCTATCAAAAACGAATTTCAAGTTTCTTTTAGTCATTCTATATTATGTATTATGCTTGATAGATTATCTTCTCAATAAGTCATCACTATCACTATAGGCTCAAGAGTTGTACTTAATTTTTGTTGTTCTCCATCTAGATATGATTTGGTTTTATTAAATTCTCTTACACAATCAGCGATTTCACTTGCTGGTGGAATATCAACTCTCTTTTTAACTGTCATTACTTATTTATATATTTATTTTTTTAAAATATATTATATAATATCTCCCATTTTTACATATTATTTATATAAAATATTATATATTATAAATATTTTTTTAAAAAATGCAAAAAAAAGTTATTTTTAAATATTTTTGGGATAAAATATTTCCCAACAATGTTTATCTGATATAATCCCATCTCAAAATTCAGGATATTTCAAAGATTTTAATAACATCTTCTAGTTTCAAAATTAATTTTAAATTATCTATAAAAAATATAACCAAAAGCATTGCAAGAATAAAAGAAATGATTATAAGTGACTAAATCAGTTTATAAGAATAGCATATTTTATTGCTATATAAAAACTTTTATCTATTTAAAAACAAAAAATGAATCAAAATCTTTTGCATAGTGTTAAACACGGGGTAATCGTGTGATTTGTTGCATTAACTGTGATTTGGGCCGGGACTTATTTTACAGCCAAAACACGAACTCCAGATACCACTTGACTTACTGCACAATCTGGCGATATACTAACAGCAGAAAAACGGAATAATCTTGTACCGACAAGTGCTGTAATAGCTTTTTTGGCAAGCAGTTGTCCTACCTGACGAAAACCTGCCGATGGCACTGATGGAACTACAGATTTGAGAGGGCAATTCCTCAGATGAATAAACAGTTTTGATAATCGGAGTAGTAGTAGAAGTGATTGAAAACAAGATCCAGATGGAGCAAGTAGAATATTTGGAAGCTACGAAGCAGATCAATTTAAATCTCATAGTCATAACTATCAAAGAATTCTTAATTGAAGCGTTTCCACCAGCTGACGGGCTCCTAGTACAGCGTGAACAGACTCGAGTCAATCTACGCTATCTGCCTGATGAAATGAAACCCGCGGAAAAAATATTGGAGTTATTTTTTGTGTAAAAAAATAGAGACGATGTCTCTATATAATTTGATTAATTTATTAATTTTTAGATATACAATATAGTATAACCCTCAATATGCTTATCCAGCTGGACAAAAACTTTTTTCATATTGCAGTTTATAGTTTCAATATTTTTTTGATATTCATCCAAAAAATCTATTATTTTTATATTTCAAATATCAGTTTTAGAGATAAATTTAAACTCATCTCATCTTTTGATATTTTCTTTTGGGATCATCTGAAAATATGTTTTACCATCAA
>CALFEN010000238.1 GCA_937950065.1 uncultured bacterium
ACGAGATAAGCTAGTGACTGGAGTTCAGACGTGTGCTCTTCCGATCTTATCTATGGTAAAATCACTAGTTGAAAGATCCATATCATTAGAGTTTGCTACAGTTAAGTAAGATGTACTTCAATTAAAAAGTATACTTGAATTCCCAAATTTCTTTTGTGTAGTAGAATGCTGCACCGCTCATCAAAGCGTGATAGTCTCCCCTGTCAACGAATTATCCACAAATCATGTAGAACCGTTTGGAGCTTCTGACTGTAAAAGTAGTGAAACTTTGGATATATCATCGCTACTTCAACTATAAAGCATCCATGTGGAAATATTTTTATTATTATCTATATAGCAATATCCTGTTACTCAAACACTCAATGCAGATGGTCTAATATAATAATCTCAACTAGATATTGTCAAAAAATTTGATAATTCTCAACATGATTTGATAGGCAAAGTAACTTTTTCTATACTTTTGGTATTTAATATTTGATTTCATCAAAAAGTAGATGAAAAATCCTTATATAAATAAATATATCAAGTATTTGTCTCCGCAAAATAATTTACTCCCTCACTTCAGGTAAAATATATATAGTACTGGAGCCATGTGGAGGAATTATTAGTAATTTTGAAATCATAATCTCCTTTAAAATTATAATTTATAGTATTTGTGGTACTTGATAAATTGTGCCTCTCTGAAGAAGATGAATTTAAGGATCTTATAAAAAGAAACGTTCATCTGGATAAATCTCAAGTCAAATTTAATGTAAGTCATGATCATACCAAATTTTGATATATTCACAAATCTACAGTTTGATTTGGTGGAATAAATCAATATGTTCATTTGAAAAGACAATTTGTATCTTCATAAGTTCAACCGCTATAACAATGATAATCGTTGTCATTGATACCAGAATTAAAGTAGGCCTCATAAGTACTTATTAACTTATAATTCTCTTTATTTATGATTGCGGATTGATAATTTTGATTTATACCAGCGGAAAAATCAAATAACATAAAATTTAGGCTGATCATATAACCTCACACAAAAACTATCACAAGTATTGCAAATGCAACTAATATAAGTATCATTTCATATTTCTTAAAATTATATTATTATATTTTAACTTTTATTTCCAAAAATGCAAATTTTTATTTAATTTTTTTTGATAGCCTCTTTCAATCTATAAAAAGTTATAAAAACTATGTAAAACCTTATATATCAAACTTTTCATGTTTATATCCTATTTGTTTTAGATATTGTCACCAATTCTCCAAAAATTTATGATACCAGATGTTTCAAATATTAGTGCTGACTCCTAGATTTACTTTAAAAAATTTATCTACTTTTCTAGTTATCTCTGTGTAAAGATCGTTTGAACAAGCCCGTTTTATATAAAGCATTTGCAATCTTTCATCTTTGTACATTGCTAGAGCATCAGCGTCTCGTATAATTTGTGACTCCTGACTTTGATTTTTACCCGAAATAATATCTTTTATCAAATCTTTTTGAGCAATAGATAAATTCAGGGAATCTATAAATTCTTGAGAGACTACAACATTTAGACTTTCATGATTTTTTGTCAAAAATTCTTGAGAATCAGAAAGATAAGTTTTGCCTATATCATGCAATAACGCTGAAATAAACAATACATCTTCATCTATTTCTATATCCAAGGCATTTGATATATCTCTTGAAATATCCATTACCATAACACTGTGATCGTACATCACAGACCAATGATCAAAGCTAAAATGAGGTCTTGCTATAAAAGACTATTTTACAAATTCATTTGTTTTACCAATATTATTCATATGTTATCTAAATATATAAATATTGTTTATTATTATATTATACAAATTTATTTCTGGATTGCAATTTTAATAAAGAATTATTTTTTAACTTCATCTCTTCACTTAAACCGTGTATACCCAAAGAGATTCCGAAATCTAAAGCCTCTTTTTTATTAAAAAATTTCTAATAAAATACTCTTGAATTTTGAAAAAATTTGTGTATTATTGTAGCACCTAAACATACTACGTGATATTTTATAACTAATAATATATAAATGACTAATTTTGAAAAATTTACAGTAAAGGCTGCAGAAGCTGTCCAGCAGGCACACGATGAAGCCTTTGCAAACAAAAATAGTGTAATAGACACTGTACATTTGCTCAAAGCTATGCTGGAGCAGCAGGATGGCTACATTCCAATAATCCTCAAAAAAATCTGAGTCAGCAGCTCTGATATTTTAAATCAGGTAAGCAGCAAAATTTGAAATATACCAAAAATCACTTGAGACTATCAGATATGAATTTCACATGAACTAAACAAAGTTTTTGCTGACGCAGAAAAAATAATGCAAAAAATGCAGGATCAATATATTACCACAGAACATTTATTTTTGGCTATTTTTGATTCAAGTTCTGACATACTAAAAGATATACTGCTTCCCGCAGGCATATCCAAAGACAAAGTATCTAAAGCTATCCAAGAGATTAGATGATGAGATAAGGTCCAGTCCCAGGATCCGGAAATATCGCTTAACGCGTTATCCAAACATTGAAGAGATTTGACCAAGGAAGCTGAAGAAGGCAAGATAGATCCTGTGATCTGAAGGGAAGATGAAATCAGGAGAACTATACAAATACTATCCAGGAGGACAAAAAACAATCCTTGTCTAGTATGAGATCCAGGAGTAGGTAAGACTGCCATAGTAGAACTTTTGGCACAGAAAATAATCAAAGGCGAAGTCCCTGATGTATTGAAAGACAAAAAAGTAATAGAACTTGATATGGGATCACTGATGGCGTGAACTAAATACAGATGAGAATTTGAAGAAAGATTAAAATGAATATTGAAAGATCTGGAAAAATCACAATGAAATATTATACTTTTTATAGATGAGATACACACCATAGTCGGAGCAGGTAAAACAGAATGAAGCATGGATATGGGAAATATGATAAAACCTGCTCTTGCCAGATGAACTATCAGAGTTATCGGAGCCACTACATTAAATGAATACAGAAAATACATAGAAAAAGATCCAGCACTGGAAAGAAGATTCCAGCCAGTAATGGTAGATGAACCTACAAGAGAAGACAGTATTGCAATCCTCAGGTGAATCAAAGATAGATACGAAG
>CALFEN010000239.1 GCA_937950065.1 uncultured bacterium
AATAATATAAACCAAGAACATAAAAAAAAACCTTAAAATCATAATAAAAAATCAAAATAAAAGTCAACAAAAACTAAACATAGAGAAAAATAAGAAAAAATATAAAAAAAAAAGTCATACTACAAATAAGAAAGTAGCGTTAAACAAAAATTTAGGATAAAATTCCAGAAATTTGAATACAACAAAAGATAAAGGATTAAGCAATTGTACTGATATCTTTCATGTCTTGATATCACTATCTATTTCAGTGTTGACTCTAACATTGGAAGATATTACAATCTGTGCAAAGATTACTGCCCAGGTCGCCTGTTCAAATCCAAATCAATTTTGAGTTCCGTAAGTGTTAAATACTAGTCTATAAAGCAGTATTATCACTACAACCCTCAATCAGAAGTTAAAAAATTTTCCAAGAATATCATAAGAGTAAACAGTATAGTTTTTGTATGAAATATATATAATGTATAAATATTTTTTTAATGTTTTGAGCATTTTATCTTTTCTTATAAAATTGTTTGATAACGTCTTCTATGTTTGGATTTTCTATGATAATATCTTCTATATCGTATTTACTGTTCAATAATTCAAAAGTCTTTTGACTGTATTCTTTGCTATTTGGGATTTTAAATTCTATATAATCGTCTTCTTCTTTTATTGTTTCCATAAAATCCAATTTTTTGAATTCTGTATTTTGAGTAAATTTTATTTTGAAAATTTTGTGCTTGATATAATCTTTTTTGAACTGGACAAGACTTCCGTCAAAAAGTATTTTACCATAGTTTATAATTACTATCCTGTCGCAGATTTTTTCTACATCTCACAGATCATGGGAAGTCAAAAATATCGTTGTGTTTTCAGTCTTGTTTATTTCATTTATTGTATCTCTGAGATTTTGTTTGGCAATAATATCAAGTCATATAGTCGGTTCATCCAAAAAAAGTATTTTTGGAGAATTTATAAGGCTTGTAATTACCTCGCATTTAATTCTCTGTCATAATGAGAGTTTTCTGATAGGAGTGTTTATTATCTCTCTTGCGTCAAATCTATCTACAAGCGAATTTATTCTTTTTTCAAAAATTTCTTTTGGAACATCAAACATCATTGCCATAATCTTAAATGTATCTATAGCAGTGAGATGATACCAGAGTCTGGATGTTTGACCAAATATAGCTCAAATATTATATACAAGTTTTTTTCTGTCTTTGCTCGGATCAAGTCCGCAAACTTCGATTTCGCCAGAGGTATAGTACAGGATTCAGGTTAACATTTTGATCGTAGTAGACTTGCCTGCTCCGTTTGGGCCGAGAAACGCTATTTTTTCTCATTCCCCTACCACCAGTGAAATATTATCCACAGCCACGATTTCTCTATATTCCTGATGAAAAAAATTTTTTAGACCATTCCAAAATCCTTGTTTTTTTATAGGAACTTTGAATTTTTTTGAGAGATTTTTTACTTCTATTATTTTTTTCATTTTATATATTTAGCTTATAATCTGGGTATTATATATCCATTATTATCAAAAATGCAAGGAAATATAGGGTTTTAACCAAATATTTACAGATATAAACGGCTTTTATCCTTTTTAGTATAAGTAAATTTTTTAATAATAAGCGATTTCATCAAATAAAGAGTAAATATATAAAGATTTATTATTTATATTATAGATTTCTCTGCTAAATTATCCCAAAACTAATACTAAACCCTAGGCAAAAACTACTACTTGGACATATCGTGTCCATTTTTGAAGATGATATTTTAATAAATATTACAGCAATGCCTTTATTCCTAGCCATTTTAAAAGTTTCTTAATTTTATTAATAAATATTTTCTTAAATATTTTTACCTGACAAAATATAGATTGTAATAAATTTTTTGTGGCATATGCACTTTTA
>CALFEN010000240.1 GCA_937950065.1 uncultured bacterium
CCAATGTCATAAATATAAATATCCACAGATAAGGACTTTCAGAGATCAAAGTTTTTATTATTTCTGATAGATGAGATACGACGTTCATCAAATAAGCTGCTATTTCCATTTTTTCTGATATTTTTGTAAAACAAAACAATTTATACTAAAATTCTCTTGAATTTCAATAAAAAATTATGTATAATTTAAGTAATGTCAACTCTTTATCGATTTTTGTTCTACAAAATTTGCAAAATTTAACATTTTTGATTAAAATAAATTTATGAATTTATAACAAAAATAAAAATACAATTATGGAATATTTAAGACTAGATGAACTTGAAAAAGAAGTTAAGGTGGAAAGGTATAAGATCGTGTTCAAGTGAATTATCCGAGAGACAGCAAAATTTCTTTTTTTCGTACTTTGTGTAGCCACATTTGGCGTGATATTTATAAATCTTACAACATTCGTTATTTACTTCAAAGATAAGTTTAATATATGAACAAAAGAAGGCGTACATAGCGTAGCTTCTGTTTCTGCTTCAGATCAATGATTAAAGACTTCTTTTTCTGCGAATGTCATATGATGAAATATCATATGATACGATGGAATAAAGTCTGAACTTGACACTCAAAATACTACCAAATATCTAAAAGCTTTAGACTCAAAGTTTTCAAATATAAAGGTAGACAAACAAGAGAATATCTATGAATATGATATGGGTAAGTACCTAAAAGATAAGACAAAAAAATATAAGTTCAACTTCAATTTGACTCCTCCTGACAACAGGATTATAATAGCAGGAATAAATGTAGATGCTCCTATAGTAGATATATACAATGCCAGCCCAGAAAAAATAGCAAAAGCTGATTATGACGGAGACCTTTACAAATGAGTAGTAAGATATCCTGATACAGCCAAACCTTGAGATGTTGGTAATGTATTAATATTCGGGCATACAAGTTATTATTGGTGGAAGAAAAATCCATATTGAGAAGTCTTCTCCAAAATCCCTCAACTTACAAACTGAATGATAATAACTATATTGCGAGAATGAAAGACATATGATTATGAAATTATTGATAAATTTGTAAAAAGTCCTAGTCAGGTTCAAGCAGCATACAACAGTTACAGTTGATGAAAATATCTTATTTTGATGTGATGTTATCCTATATGAACAGATTCCAGAAGAATGATGATAATAGCAAAACAAATAAATCCTTATTTATCTATGAATAATTAAAATGAAACAATTAAAAATTGCATTGATTATTTTATTTCTTTCGCAAACATTGTTAAATAATATAAATTATTGATTGGCTGCTGATACTTGAAGCGGTACTGTTTTGACATGAAATACAACAAAAACATCATCACAAACTTCTCTTACAGGGTCATCTTTATCTTGAACAGTGGACACTAGCAAAAATGCCGATACAAAGACTGCAAAAACAGTCGACGCTTTTCATGATAAAAAGATGGATTTAATAAATAATCTTTATGAATCAAATCCTGTAAATACTCTGACTGATACAAATGAAGCAAAAGATCAGCTTGATATAATGTCAAAGCAGTTTGACGGTATTGTTGATGAGTATGAGCAGGTAAAAGATAAAAGAAAAGATCTTATAACAAAATACAGAGATGTAGCTATTTCTCTTTCTTGAGTAGTACAGGACGTTAAACAGTCCAAAATAGAGATGGAAAGAAGGATCGAGAAAATGAAACAATATGATGACGCCTTAAAAAAATTAAGATTAAAACTTATAGACTTGAGGGACGATTTGCAAAATACAAAGGCAAATTTGGCTAGATACACAAATCTTTTGTATGA
>CALFEN010000241.1 GCA_937950065.1 uncultured bacterium
TAAAAAAATGATTTAAACGGCAGGATAAAGAATACCCTATAAATATACCAGAATGAATAGAACTTATTAATGCGAAAGATTTACCTGATAATATCCACGATATAACTGATGAGATTTTGAATAAGGCTATTATCTGTGAAGTTTCTGGTAAGCCATTTAGAATAATCAAGCCGGAACTTGATTTTTACCGCAAACATACTTTGGCATTACCACGCAAGCATCCTGATATTAGGCATTTGGACAGGATAAAGTCTGGAGCTCCGAGACCGCTTTACTTGAGAAACTGTGATAACTGCGGAAAGCAGGTAATCTCTGTTTATCCTGCTGACAGTGAATTTAAAGTATATTGTGAGGAATGCTACAATAAAGAAATTTACTAAATAAATTTGTAAAAACAGACATTGTTTTTTTTAAGGCAAGTGATAATGGCACGAGTAAGATAAAAAATTTACTATTAAAAATAATAAACAATGGATATAAAAATTTGGCAGGATAAAATTAAACAGAAGAGAAAACAAACAGAGTTTAGACAGTTTTTAAAAGAGATTGTCAGCTGGTGTCCTATAGTGTTCAATAAAAACTCCTGATATATCTCCAGATACCCACAAACAGACAGAATAAAATGACTTATTCCTTTGTCAGAATTTGAAGAGAATAGAGATTTGGTAAATAAAAATGATGATTATGATTTTAATCTGGATTTTTTTCAAAATTTCCAAAAAATTTTTCAGAATATTAAATTCCCTCCTCATATATCTCACGGAGCAAGTGAAAATACAGATTTTACAGATACTATTATTTGATCCAAAAACGTTTATCTCAGCACAATCGTTGTTGCGGAATGTGAAAATGTTTTGTATTCATTCCAGGTGGTTCAAAATTCCACCAATATTTTTAACTGCATATTTTCTTGAGATAACTCTTCAAATCTTTATATGTGCAATAGTGTTTTCAGGTCTTATAATGTATTTTTTTCCAAATATTTAGATAATTGTGCAGATATACGGTTTTGCAGCAATCTTATCTGATGCAAGGAATGTATTTTTTGCGATGGATTGGAAAATAAATCTTATTGTATAGATAATAAAGAATATACCAAAGACGAATTTTTTATTAGAAAACAGGAGATACTAAAAAATAAACAGAAATTTATGTCATATTTTACCTCAATGGACGTTATGCCTCGTAATTATTGAGCCGAGAACTGCACCTGACAAAGTGTTACTTTTTCCAAAAGCGTGGAAAATGCTTTTTTGGTAGAATACGTGAATAACGGCAGAAACGTAGTATGATGCTGATGAGAATCTACCAACCTTTATGATACATTCGACGTATGAATACATTCAAATGATGTTTTTGCTATAGAATGATGATGATATTATTCTCAAAATATATATTGTGGTTCACAAGTAGAAAACTGTTCAAATGTATATTATTCTTATTTTATGAATGAATGCAGTTTTTGTCTGGGTTGTGTATGACTCAAAAACAAATCTTATTGTATACTAAATAAACAATACAGTGAAGCAGAACGATATGATTTAGTAGAAAAAATATTTAAACAAATGGAAGAACAGTGAATTTTGTGAGAATTTTTTCCATGATATATCAATCCATTTTATTTTAACGATACTATAGCATATGTAATGAATGATAGTTTTAGTAAAAATGAAGTAGAAAATCAGTGATATTTACGAAGAGATGAAGCAATAAAAGTAGATATCCCTGTAGGTTTGGAAGTTGTAAAAACGGAAGATTTGAATAAATACCAATGATTTAATTCAGAGTGAAAATGGAATATAAATCCTGAAATATTAAAAAAAGTGATAAAAGATGAGAAAT
>CALFEN010000242.1 GCA_937950065.1 uncultured bacterium
AGATAAGCTAGTGACTGGAGTTCAGACGTGTGCTCTTCCGATCTAATAGAAATAAAAACTACTAATAAAAAATTATGAAATATATTTTTAAAATCTTTTTTGAAATGGTTTTGTATTTCTTTGAAGTTCCCGTCCAATTTAAACGTTTTGAGAATATTATAAATATAAATATAATCTATAATTATCAAGATAACTACAGACAATAAAAATCATCATATAGCTCCATAAAGTTTATACCCAAAATAAACAAATCATAGTCAACAGATGAGTTTGAGAATAGCTCCAAGCACTCAATTTAAAGACAAAAAATTAAATTTTTTGGTTCACTGCAGCACTGCGTTGATACTGGTAGTCTGGAAAGTAAGCACAATACTAAATCATACAGTGATAAGAGGTCATATACTTTCAAAATGTAAAAAATTCTGCAAAAAAGGAGTAATAAGTAAATACAGTATATAAAGCAAAAACCCTATTCAAAGTAGTATCTTGTTGGAATATAGGTAAATACTTTTTACTTTATCCATATTCTTGATATTTCTGGATATCTCTTTGACCAGAAATAATGTAAATCCTGTAGTCAATACTCAAATTATATTAAAAAGACTTATCAGACTTTCAAATTCTGCAAATTCATTTATACTCAAAAATTTGAGCATAATAGGATGATAAAAATAATTTATCAGACCGGATATGATCGTAGAGCTTCACACTATAATTATATATATCAAATTTTGCATATTTTTATTTTAGTTTTAAAACATCAATTTTGTCTGAATTATAAATCCCTTCTGTATTTTCAAGTTTATTTAGGAAACCATAGTCAGAAAAATTTGCACAGGTTCTCAAATTTACAATATATCAAATATTGTTTTTTTTCAAAAGAGATATGTCTTTTGTCTTCAAAAATTCTTCTACGTCCTTGGATAAACTTCTGGTACTGTTGGTATAAAGATTTCATATTTCTATATTATCAGAGACTATCACGTCCAGCGGCTTAAAAAACTTATCCATAGTATTTGCTATGATTCTTCAGTTTGTCCGGGAACACGCCATATAACTATGCCAAGGCAGCACAAGCACTTTTTCATTATTCTGCTGGGAGATTAATATATTTCTGGCTTTGGTATAGTCATCAGGATAATCCGTCAAAAAAAGCTGTCATTTGAACGCAAACAGGACGCTCGGACAGTATGCAATTATTAATCAAAAAACAATAACTATCCAGACGTATTTATTCAAAAAAAATGTTTTTTTGTCTTTCTCGTTTTTAATTACTATATTTCCAATTAATTCATAAAAATAATATATTCAGGCTGCAAAATTTATACCAAAAATAAGCATCCAGAGTCATATCCATTTGTGTGGATCTCTAAAACCGCTGTAAAAAGGAATATATTTATATAAAAAATTATTTAGCCAGCCAAAAGCTGTGCTTGATATTCCATTTCACAGCACAAAAGCCAAGAATCATATA
>CALFEN010000243.1 GCA_937950065.1 uncultured bacterium
GGATTTATGATCGAAGCTAAAAATAATTTAGATAGACAATTTAAAAAAATTATAGAAGAAATAAAGAATATAATTTAAGGTAAAACTATCACCTGGAATTGTCTATTATGATTACCGACAGTATCATTCATATAACAGGTAGTTCAAGAAGTGCCTCTTCGTTTAACTTTGAATGTATGAGATCATGCAGATACATCTGCAAGCCAAGATATGCTTACATTCTTTCATTTTCGTGTCTCATTTTGATTTATATGAGTATTTCATCGTGCACTTGAGGTAATATTATTTCAATCTATGTTGAATATAAATCAACATGTTCAAGTTGCTATAACATCCCAGATAGATCAATTCATAAGTAATAACACATGTCATGCAGGAGTTGTCATAGTGATAGACATATCAGTATCAGTCCAGCTTGTTGACGTAGTAGTTAATACGGAATTTGCACTATACTGCTGCGACAACGCAGGTGCACTTGCATTACTTACTAGCGTATTTCGTTTTGCAGCAGTTAATGTTTCACCAGCTGTAGTATAGATATTGCTTGGTGTTGTATCCGTAGTAGAACTAGTAGTTTGCCGAGCTTTCAAGAAAATATATATTCCAAATATAAACAAAATTAAAGCTGTTGAACCCATAATGATTCAATATTTAACAGCCGTTAAAGTTTGATTTTTCATTTTTAAATTTTTACAAAATAAA
Organism: uncultured bacterium; assembly: GCA_937950065.1. Next base: position 703 of record CALFEN010000243.1, read on the forward strand.
ATTCATTAAAATAATAATAATTTTTATTCTTAAATCAAGTGAAATTACTTTCTCTTAGATTATTTGTTTAAAATGAAAATAGCTCTGCCTACTGACTGATTTTTTCTGATATAAATTTCATCTATTACCTGGAAATTAATATCCAAAGTGGAAATAAAATTTTTGAGATTTTGAACTGCAAAAAAATTCTTACCAAAATACACTGGAACTGTGAAGACACAAACTATGTTTTTGTAAAAATCATTTACATTCTGAACAAAATTTTGATAGACTTTTAAAATTTTTTCAAGATTTTGCTGTTGCTGGGATAAATTAGTTTTGTAGTTTATAAGCGGTCAGAGCCATCATTCACTTACTATAATATCTACATTTTTCAAAAAATTCTTTTGGAATGGCAAATTTATATCGTGCTTAAAATCTATAATCCTCTTTTCTTTAAAAAATTGTGTTTTTTTTCGTCGTCAAATATTCTGTCTAAATGGTGTAATATTTATATCAGAACCAATAAAATCAAAACCACGGTAGTTTGCCAAAAATCATGTTGTCCCAAATCATACAAATGGATCATAAATAGTGATATCTTTTGGATATCATGTTAGAGAAAGTCAAATATTTATCATAATATGAGCAAGTTTACTAGGCATCATCCCTATCTGCATACCACTAACAGGTTTTTGGAAATCTATCGCTTCATACAAAGCAATATTTTGGTAATTTTCAACTATTCAAATATTCTCTTTATCTATATTAAACAACTCTATTCATTTTTCTTTTATTTCCAAGTCAGTTTTAATCTCATCTGTTAATTTAAACCTTTTTATATTAAAATTCTTTTTGAGGAAATTGCCGAATTCCGGATTTTTTACTCATACTAAATCTTTATTTGCAAGGACTTCTCAAAGCTGTTCAAACTTTATAAGTCTGCCGACCTTTGGGAAACCAGCCAAAAGATTCAGTCTTTCAGGAAAATCTGCATCAAAAAAAATTATATTTTTATCAATATTTATATTTTTAGGTTTTAGTAGTTCAAGTTCTTGTTGACTTATCACTTTATTTTTTCCCAGCACTGCGAAGTACATCTTTTATCTTAATTTCTAAAAAATCTAATATATCCTCAAAAGGAGCGACAAACTTATTTCTTTTTGCCTGACTTATCTCCCAAAAACTAGCTCCACTCCCCTCTCTGTCAGTAAAAACATCTTGATCTGCACGGTATAAATAAAAATATATATCATAATTTTTCCCTGTCTTATAGACGTTCTTATTCCAAATACCAAGAAATTCATAATCTCAAGTATTCAGTTCGATATCAAGTTCTTCTTTAATCTCCCTTTGTAAGGTCTCATCTGGAGTTTCTCATTGTTCCAGATGTCCCCCAAAAAAAGAATAATCTTCTCATACTGTCTTGATATTTGCTCTGTCCTGTAGGAGTATCTCGCCTTTATCATTATAAATCACAAGCATACTTACTATATTCATCTTTTATCAATTTTTTAAATATTAGAAATTTTTATTTATCTATAGAGAGTTTAACTAATCAAAGCAAAAAGTCTTAAGTGGATAATATCTAGTTTTAATTTATTTTTTAATAAGTTTTAATATTTGATCTTTGGCAGAATCAAGCTGATTGTCGGAATCTTTTTCTTTGTAAGCTTGTGTATCAAATTCTACTTTAATATCAGGCTCTATTCACTTACCGTCTATAGTTTCACCGTCTGGAGCAAATCGTTTTCATACAGTGTATTTGAGAGCTGAACCATCTTGAAAATCATATATAGTCTGGATAGATCATTTACCATAACTTTTTGTTCAAAGAATTACCGCTCATATATCTTGTTTTAAAGCCAAGGCTATAATTTCAGATGCAGATGCTGTCATGCCATCTACAAGTATTACCATCGGGATTTTTTCATATTCTCAATTACCGCCAGATTTGAGGTCTTCAGGTGGATAATTCCTATATTTTGTTTTTACTACAAGCCGATCGGCAGGTATAAAATGAGATGCTACGGACACTGCTATCGGTACTATACCTCATCAATTTCCTCTGAGATCTAGTATCATACCATCAAGTTTTTGATCGTCGAAATCTTTTATTACAGACTCAAGAGAAACTTCTGTATCTTCACCAAATTTTGAAATTTCTATATATCAAACTTTTTTATTTGATAAATCAAGAATTTTACCAGAAACAGACGGAACAGATATTACATCTCTGGTTAGTTTTACTTTGAAAACTTTATTTTCTGAAGGTCTATAAACACCTAGCTCTACCTCTGATCATTTAGGTCCACGGAGTTTTTTATCAACAATATCAGTCAATGACATTTTAGCAATCTTTTCTCCGTCAACTTCTATTATAATATCCATCAATTTTAATCATGCCTTAAATGCTGGAGATCACTTAATAATTTCTACAAGCTGAACTCCATCAGATTTTTGGGTAACAACTGCTCATATTCACTCAAACTGTTCTGACCCTTTGAGATCTTCGTGAAAAGACTCATTTTCTGTTTGATTGAAATAAAAAGTATAAGGATCTCAAAGTGCTTCAACAAATCATTTTTTAGCAGCTTCCAATCATGTAGCAAAATCCAAATGATCCTTGTCATAGTAATGCAATGTAAGCAAATCCCGAATTTCATCAAGTGATGAGTACTTGCCGCTTGTCTGTCAGGAAGCTTGTTTTAGAGAATCTTTTACTTTTTTTAATAAATCATTACTATCGAGCGAAACTGCAACATTTTGACCAAAAAAATTATTAACAAAAATAATTCATCATAATACTGTAGATGATGCTCAAAATAATAATCATAATACAAATATAAATA
>CALFEN010000244.1 GCA_937950065.1 uncultured bacterium
ATTTGTTTTTCATAGTTATTAAAAAGGCTTGCTGAATACACTTTCATCTTTGAAAAATCCTGTCATATATGTGCTGGTAAAGTAGCAAGAGTAGCTGCGGCTTGTGCAAAATATGATAATATGTTAAAAAATCGTCATCCTTTACGATAAATTAGGACTTCCAAAACCTGTTTTGTCCCTTTTCAAAGTTTTATAGTTTTGAACTTTTCTTTTAAATCTTCAAGAGAGATATTTCACATAAGCATCATTGTTTCGTCCTTGATTAATCCAAGACTTACAATTCATACATCCAAAAGTCATGAGTCTCAACTGGACATATAGTTCCATATTATATCTGTAGCACTTATTATTCATTCATCCAAAAGAAATCATAAAAATTTGACTACTGAATATCCATCTCCCAATATGTCATTCAATCAATAAGTTTGCTCTGTATGATCTCTGAATGCACTAGTAAATTTTTTTGCATTGGGCATAAGCTCATTTTCATTTTCTGCAAAGTATTTATCTATGGCTTTATCTATTTTACCCTCAGTAACTCATTCTTTTTTTATTTTTTTAAGAACAAAATCTTTTATGTATTTCTTGACATAATCTTTCAGTTTTATAAAGTTTTCTTTTATTTCTTCAGGATTTGTTATTCATTTCATCGCTTCACCAACCTTAGACAAAAATCCATCTCAAGTCTCAAACCAGTTCAGATGTCTAAGTTCTTCTGGAACACTTTTCCATAGTTCTCACATTTTACCAGCAATGTCGCTGAGCTCCTTGAATTCTTTTCAACCAAACATATTTATAATTTGGAAAAGACTCTTGGCGTTAATATAACTTGAACCTATTACTGCGGCTATTCATTTTGCTATTATAGAATTGAATGCTCAGAACATCTTATCAAAAAATCATCATTCAGTTGACTCAGATTCTTTTTGGTCTATCTCCAATTGAAGTTTCTCCTGTATTTCAGGAGGTAATATTGATATTGCAACTCTTCAGAGTATTGGATGATTTTTCAATTT
>CALFEN010000245.1 GCA_937950065.1 uncultured bacterium
TGTTAAACTTGAAAATCTTATAAATCATAACTCTTTGTGAGTAAAATATAAAGTTAATTTTGATAATTGAAGATTTGTGATTTATACAGTTAAATCATGAAAATCAAATGTGCCTAGTTGATTTGACCCATTAAGCAATCTTGATATTAGATTTGCTCCTAACGTTAAAAATCAAATACAATATGATGGTAAAAAAATAGTAATAGGAAATATCTCTCCTATCATGCCTTATACTCAAGATAGTATTAATTGAAGATGAGTTGTTTTGTACTTATGAGGGACTAGCGTAAAAGAATGTACAGAAACATTGAATTTACAAAATGCACAAGAAATGAAAACTCAACTTGCAAACAACAATCCTGATGCTGTGCAACCTGTAGTTTCATCTGCTCAAGCTGGAGCAGAATGATCACAATGATATCTTGAGAAAAATCCTCATATAGACGCAGAATTTAATAATTATTTAGATAAAAATATTGATAAGTTTGTATGATTTCAATGGGTACATGTAAAAGACTATCCGGCTTTTATGCATGCATATGCAACTTGAGATTATGCGAAAGCCACTGATAGATTGCTTAGTATGATCTCTACAGATAAATCTTTGAGAAACGATAGGGAGATACATCAGTTTTCAGATAAGATAAGAAAGTTGAAATCTTTTGCTGCATGAACTCCAGAGCATGATATGCTTGAAGTTCTTTTGAGTCAGTTTGCAAATGTTCTTATGATAGATGCAAATACAAAAGATAAGATAAAATCTCCTGACAGGATTAAAGCTACAGCATTACATTATGTAGATGATATTTTTGCAAAAAATCCTTCTATGAATCCTGGTAAACAGCAGGTTACAGCTGCTGTGCAGGAATGTCTTGGAAATCCTGCAGCTTTTGAAAAGTATAGGTCTATGTTTTCTTCTTTGATGGGTTATCAGGCAGATCAAGATATTTTGAAAAATTCTGGCAAAAAGCTTTATTATTTGCTTAGACCTATCAAAGATTTTAAGACAGAAAGAGCTCATGCTTTTGAACAGATTTCTAGTAAAGAAGGGTTGTCTTCTCCTAGCAAGAATAAATATAGAGATATGCTTTATGATGCTGGTGCAGAGTGAGGCAACAATAGTTGGACTACAACTAGAGTAGATAATGTTTTAGGTTTTTATGGTAGTTATAAACTCAATAGACAAAATACTGAAAGAATTTTTTCAGGGTTTGGTTATACTCCTACATGAGTTACAGAAATCGCAGTGAATCAAAAAACTTGAAAAAAATTAATGGTTTATGTGAGTGAATCTGATGTAGAGATCAAGAGTTGGGTAGTCAACAGATTAGCAACTTTACCTTCATGGGAAAACTTTAAACAAAGTATGTTTGCTATTATTTGAGTAAAATTGAATGATGCAGATTTTAAAAAATTATTGATAGATTGAGTTATAAACGTAGCCTGACAAAATATAAATTTTGATAGGAAGTTTTGTTTTTATGCATATGGACATTGTCTTAATGAATGACTATGAATGGAGCTTGGAAGTGTCACAACTAGATGAAAATCATGACAAGCAGTAAGAACTCCTTTGAGATTTGCCGCAAACTGAATGGTGGTAACAAATGTCGCTGTATGAGAAGAATTTAGCGTTCGTGCAGGTGTAGTGACTTCAAATCCTAATGAAACTAGGAAACCTAGAACAACTACTATACCTAATACTCCACCTACTACAGATTGTAACTGATATACTAATGTGGATTCAGATCAGAGTATTTGAACTTGATGAGATACTCCTAATTACTAGTTAACTCTTTAAATATATCTTTCCCCATAAAAATTTATTAATAAAAACCTTATCAAATAAGGTTTTTATGTTTTTGTGTTAAATTATATAACTTCTTATTGATTTTTTGTTATAAATATGTAAAATATTTTTATTATTTTATATATTATTATCAAAAGAATGAAAAAAATAATATCTTTATTTATTGCAATATTGATTGCATTATGAGCTAATCTGGTATTCGCTCAAGAATTAGATGAGGCTGTAAAATTTATGCATGATAACGGAATGACAAAGTATGTTACTGTAACAGACTATAAATCAGAGGATTCTTTGACTAGAGAACAGACTGCGAAGATTATGGTAGAATTTTCTTCAAAGATTCTATGAAAAATTATTCCTTCAGAATCAATTTGTAGCTTTGCTGACTTGAATCAGTCAGATCCTGAATTTAGAAATTATATAGAAGAATCTTGTACTATGTGAATTTTTAAATGAAAAATAAAAGACGGTGTTACTATTTTTGATCCAAAGGCAAATATTTCGAAAGCAGAATTTATTACAGTATTGGTAAGAACTTTAAAATGAATAATGGACGAAGATAATTCTCCTTGGTGGATAAAATATTATCAAGATTCTATGAAAAGTTGAGTTCTTACAAATCCAGAAATAACAAATAATATAGCAAGATGAGAAGCAGCACTTATGCTTTATAGGTCAGCTAGTTTGTACGGGACTATAGGGTCTTCATCTTCACAACAAATCTGTGGAACTATGTGATACAACGAAGCTCTTGAAATAGCAAAAAGCTCTTGTACTGCTGAATGAAATTTGGCTTCAACATATATGTGTAACGATAACTCAAATACATGGTGGTTTGATATGGATATATCCAAAGATGGTTGTGCACCAGCTTGTGTAGTAGATACAAAAACAGGCACTGCAGAAATCAATTGGAGATGTACAGGTTTGGCTACAGACGATATTGGTGATGACGCTGATACAATTACTGCTGATGACGATACTACTTCTGATCAAGCAGATTTAGAAACTTTGTTGGATGAAATGATAAAATAATTTTTTTCTTGAGATAGAAGAATAATTTAAACTTAAAAAAAATGATTTCTAGATAATGGAAATCATTTTTTTTATTAAAATGTATAGATACTATTATAGTTCTTTTGCATGCTTTTCATAAAATTCATCTTTTGACATTGTTTTAGAGTTTTCACATGTAGGGTAATATTGTCTATCTTCCGAATTGAAACAGATTCTGACAGTCTTGTCGTCTACTACTTCCACTCATGTTATTCAGCCCTCAAAACAGGTATTTTGGTCACCAAATTGTGCATCTTGATAAATGGTCTTTGTATCGTCGAAATCTATAAAATTGAGTTGTTGTATATCTCATTTCTTTAGATTAGTATACTCAGCTTGATAAATATTTTTTTTATCATTAGATGTCAAAGAAAGTTTATCAAAAAATTTTGTATCTTGATCTTCTTCAAAATAATAACTGTTATTCCCTAGAACTCATTTGTTTGAAGCACAATATGAAAATCTGTGTCATTTATCATATATATATTTTAGATTTAATAACGGCAGATTGTTTCCTTTCCATTCGAATACAGGTGCAAAATCATAACTATAGCTTGGGGTTCCAAATCATCCCTCATAGTATCATTTGGGAATGTAATATTCTATTTGTAATATTTTTTGTTCATTTGGTTTTAGAGAAATATTAAATTCATATATAGGTTTTATAGTTATAATTTTCATTCATCTTCCAACCTCTTTATCGTCTTCTATAGATGTTTTGTATTTTGAGCTTATTGAAATTTTTTCTCCGCTCATAGATACTATCAGATTTCATGTTAGGTTATTCAAAAGTATATAATAGTGTTTTTTAATCCCCTGTGCACTAGGTATTAGAGCATTGGACCGGCTTTTGTCAGAAAAGGGAGAAAAGAAAGCTTTTTTATTGTTTATTTCTTTGTCGGAGTTGTTCTTCAGATAATATTTTGCTGTAATCTTCATCAAATTATCATCGTAGCCATCTGCCCTGTAATTTACTCATGATCAATCGACGTATCATACATTTTTTTTATCCAATTGACCAAAAGAAAAACGGAAAAAACTTTTTTGGCTAGTAAAAGCATATTCATCATATGATACATTTTTTATTTTAAACTTACTTGCCCAGTTCTCAAATAATTTTTTTGCGTCAAAAGTTTCTTTTATATTTGGTTTGTATGCATTTACATCACTGCTAAAATCAAAGATTAAATCTTCTTGTTCTACGCTCACATTTTGTGCGAGTCCATCATCTTTGAATTTGGGAGACGAATCAAGTGAAATGATTTCTCATGGTCATGTATTGGCGTATGCTCCAAATATTATTAAACATAGTATGATGTATAACTTTTTCATATCTGATTGTTAAAATATAAATTTTAAAAAATATATAATCAAATATTTATTTTTTGCAAATAAATATTATTTAAATTTGTATACCCGCAGTCAATATTTTATATACTAAAAAATCTCCCAATATTAGGGAGATTTCTTAAAAGATGTTAGACTGTTTTTCATGGTTTCTTAATTTTTTTAGTTTTTTTTGTAACAGCTTGAGCAAGTTTTTTGTCCTTTTCTTTTTTTTCTTCCTCTGCTTTTGTTTCAGCAAGTTTCTTCTCGCTTTGTAAAATCATTTCTTTTGCTTTTTCAGGATCTTTCATTATTTCAGCGAATTCTTCTTTTGTGATATATTCTTTATTCAAAAGAATTTTGGCTAAATCTTCTATTACATTTTTGTTATCTTTAATGTTTTTTAGAGATTTTTCGTAACATGTGGATATTATAGTTTTAATCTTTTGGTCAATGATTTCTGCTGTTTTTTCACTAAATGGCTTAAATGGTGTCCATTCTCAATTGTCTCTGTCATAATATTGCATAGGACCTAGTTCTTCATCCATTCAATATTTTAGTATCATATCTCTGGCTACTGCCGTTGCTTTTTCAAAATCGTTTGAAGCTCAAGTTGTGATTTCATCTTTACCAAAGAATACTTCTTCTGCGGCTCTTCATCCTAAAAATATTGCAATCTCTTCATAAAATTTATTCTTGGAATATAGATAAGTATCTTCTTGTGGTAGTATCCATGTGACTCATAGTGCCATACCTCTGGAAACTATTGAAATTTTTTCTACAGGGTCGGAGTTTGGTGCGAAATATGCGTTTACTGCATGTCCTAGTTCATGATATGCTATTATTTTTTTCTCTTTTTCTTTGATGGATTTGCGTTTTTTTTCAGGTCCCATCACAGTTTTTTCTAGTGCGAATTCCAAATCATCCATTGTTATTACTTCTCTGTTTTCTCTAGCGACTTTGAGAGCAGCTTCATTTGCTACATTTGCCAAATCTGCTCAAACAAATCAACTTGTTCTTCTTGCTACAACTTCAAGGTCTACACTTTTATCAAGTTTTTTATCTTTACAGTGTATTTTTAGAATTTCAAGTCTTTCTTCAAGGGTAGGTCTGCCTATATATGTTTTACGATCAAATCTTCAAGGTCTGAGTAGGGCAGGGTCTAAGATGTCAGGTCTGTTTGTCGCAGCCATAACTATAACTTTGGAGTCTTTATCAAATCCGTCCATTTCAGTAAGTATCTGATTTAATGTTTGCTCCTGTTCCTGGTGTCAGCCTGTATATCAAGCTCATCTTTTTTTACCGATAGTATCTATTTCATCTATAAATATAATAGATGGAGCAGCAGCTTTGGCTTTGTTAAATAGTTCTCTCACTTTAGCCGCTCACATTCATACAAGCATTTCCATGAATTCAGAACCAGAAGCAGCAAAAAATGGAACGTCTGCTTCTCATGCTACAGCTCTTGCTACCAGTGTTTTTCAGCTTCATGGAGGTCAATAGAGTAGTAGTCATCTAGGGATTCTAGCTCATACTTTTATATATTTTTTTGGATTTTTGAGATAATCAACAACTTCTTTTAGCTCTTCTTTTACTTCTTCCATTCCTGCAACATCATTGAAATTGGTTTTAATTTCAGCTCTTGTCTTTAGTTTCCCAGCTTGTGCTCCAAATGGAAATCATGATCATTTGGAAGATAGTATCCTAAAAAATATAATAACAACAACTATTGTTATAAGAAGAGGTAATACCTCCATTGCTTTATCCCAAAGTCATTTTTCAGTGTATGATATAACTACCTGTGTCTGTCATGTAAGACTTATTCCAAGATCTCATAGAGATGTATCAGCGGGTTTATTTGTGTTATATTGATTATAATCCAATTCTTTTATAGTTTGCCTCATAAGCATACTATTGATGGTTTTGCTATCGTCTACAAGCTCATATCCCAAAAGTTTAGTACTGTCTTTAAGTTCTATCTTCTTAAATTTATTTTCTTTATATAATTTTATAAAGTTATTTAAATCTACTTCTTTTGTTTTGAGAACAGTCTCTATCACTCCGTTGTTTGAATCGGTCAAAATAAATGGTGTATTTTGAAGCCCCAAAAGTATCAATGATATAAGTATAGCAAATCCCACAAAGAACATAATTCACTTTTTCATAGATTTTTATTAAAACTAAAAATTTTTATTATAAAACTAAATTATATTGAAAATTTTTGTAAATTCAACTAATTTTTTGATGGAAAAAATATATTTTACTATCTGTTGATTATAAACTTGCTTATAATAATGAATAGAAGAATAATTCATACTATTCGAAATAAAATTTTTAAAATTTTTGAGACTTTTAGATTGAAGAAAATTCATATATATCATACAATAGGTATCATAATAAATAAGAAACCTAAACTCCCAAATATAAAATTAGATAGTTGGTTATATGGTAATCCCATTCATTTTATAGCGATGAATGTTATCAATATTGATATTATTACTGTAGATAGTATTAGATAACTGCTTATATCTCTTATGTTTCTTATGTCATCATCTTTGCTTTTTATTGTTAGTACGAGAAAAAGTATACTTGATACAATTACACAAATGAGAATCCAAAAAAATAATTTTAGCATTATTACAGAAATTGTCGAAAATCGGTTGGATGAATGTTTTGACGCGTCTGTATATACTAAAAATAAGATAATAATATTTAGAATTATT
>CALFEN010000246.1 GCA_937950065.1 uncultured bacterium
CAAAGATAGCGATTTTTTCTATCTTCTTCAGTTTATGAGTGTATATAACAAATGATATCAGGATTTGATAAAGAAAAATATATGATGAGTGGATTTTTATACACCAGTTTTTTCTACTGACAAGACAGCAGGAGAAACAAGTTCTACAAGACTTTATCTTTGAAGACTGAATAAAAATAATTTGATAGTTATGCAGGTAGAGGCTAATGTCTGACAGGATAATCTCAAAGACGTTAACGCTGAGATAGATGCTTTCCTCAAATGAATAACATTCAAAAAAACTGAGCCTATAATTTTTGATTTTGATACCAATAATCCTGCTGTCCATGTTTCTGCAGATACATGGCTTTCACTTGCAGACTATGAATGAGCTATTGTATGATTTTTGTGAAATCTTCATGAATATTTTACTATACAGATAGACAATATTGATATGTATTCAGGTAAATGAAAAAGCGTGAAGGATATTTATACTATAGAGACCAAAGCAGTAAAGACAAACTATAAGTCTATGATGAAAATAAAATGAAACGAATGATATATATATTGTACTGATGATAGTTATGTATACGGTTTTTCACAGGATGAGAATGGAAATGCTTTGAGCCAATCAACTTGTGTTGCAAAGCTTTATCCTTCAGTAGAAACTGATACAAATTATTATTTTGAGATGGCTATTAAAGTAGACAAAAAAAATAAAGTTGAAAAACTTAATCAGGTTATAAAATTTTTGGAAAATGATTTTGAGATAACTCCTGTTGGAAACTGAATAAGCGAAATTCCTAATGTATTTCAAAATGACAGTTGATTGAAATTCAATGATTTGTGAACTCAAGCAAGCAGCTATATGGATAGATTGTCTTTGCTTGCCAAATATAAACTAATTTCAAATACTCAAAAGTTTGACCCTTACAAACCTTTGAAATGGGGAGAGTTTTTGACTATGTATTTCAAGATGGTTTATAATTTTGATATATCCAAAAGTACTAATTCTTGTAAAACATTGAAATGTCTTTTCCAAAAATATAATACTGATATAAATCAAAAATCTGTTTCACTATATGATGTTATAACAAGTCTTGG
>CALFEN010000247.1 GCA_937950065.1 uncultured bacterium
GATTTATTTCTTTAGTAAAAAATCTTTGGAATATGTTTGATATTGAAAAAGATATCTGTCCCAACAAAGCTATAAATATACCAATAATCATTTTTATTGTTCATTAAATGACTTATTATAAGATTAGTTACAATAAAATCAATATATTTTATTCTTTCAAAAATCTAATAAAATGACTTGAAAAATCTTTAAATTTATTTACTATTGAATAATTTATTTTAAACTTAAATAATAAAATGAAATCATCAAAAAAAGCATTTACTCTAGTTGAACTTATTATCGTCATTGCCATAATCGCTATTTTAGCAGTGACAGCGTTTCTATTGCTGACTAAGTGGCTCAGTAAAGCTCGTGATAGTAGCCGTGCAAGCAACCTTGCAAATATAGAAAACTCTTTGCAGATTTCTCTGACTGAGAATTCTAGCTTGCCAAAGCCAGATAGCTATACATTGATATATGCTAGCTGAACAAGCAATGTGATAGGATACCAGTGATACTTCTGAGAATGAGTCAAAGACGCTGTATGAAATATCAACTCTGCTCCTAAAGATTGAGATGATTATTTTACTTATTATCTCAATGCTGACCTGAACAAATATCAGCTTGCTGGTTTTATGGAAAATGAAGTTGCTTACAATCCTAACATTGTAAGTGCAGTTGACTACGCTAGTAGGTATGTCAATGTTAGGTGAGAAAAACTAGGGCTTTTGACTGACAGTAACAAATCACCTTTACAAAGTTTGGGATTGACTGGATTAGATATTTTAAATACTACAAGTACATACTATGCATATTTCACTAACTCAGAAAGTCTGAATTGAACAGGCAAAACTCTGAAATCATTAAGATGAGTGTGATACTGACTTACAAATTATTGGTCTTTTGACGAGACTTGAGCTATAGCCTATGATAGTATGAATTCATTGGATTGAGAAATTACATGATGAACTGTCCGTGTAGCATGAAAACTATGAACATGATTGCAATTTGGAAATACTACAAGCGATGCAGTGATATTAAGAAAATCTTTTTTTAATTTAAAATCAGACTACACATGGGTATGATGGGTAAATATATCAAATAATGATTCAAAATTGACCATATATTCTGAATGAACTCCTAATGTCACATTAGGAATAAATTATTCCTCATGAATGTATAATTGAGAAATAATATGAGCAACTTTCAAACTTATAAATAGTGGAGCACGACATTGATT
>CALFEN010000248.1 GCA_937950065.1 uncultured bacterium
CAAGTCATTCTCTTTGTGTTTGATCTCAAGTTTGGTTGTTTCATGTAGTAATAGAAACTTGATCTTTTGTAGCACTTCATTGGTTTTCTATATTAAGTAATTTACCAACTATTGTTGATCATAGTTTTACTTCCAAAACACAGTCTATCACGTTGTTTTTATCGTCTGTTCAAGTGATTTCTGCTATAAGTTTTTCGTCCTGCATATAGATATTATAATTTGTAGGTGTTTGTAATTGATTTTTATAATCTTTACAAGTACTTTTTATATTTGGTGCCAATTTTGTTTTGATATAATCATCGTCATATATATGTATATATTTTGCTATTTTCTCGAATTTTACATCGCCTGTACTTTCTACTCTGTATCCCCATTTAGTTCAGTTGAAAAAATTTCGGTTTTCAGTTTCACTTATATTATAAAATGTTATTCCTGCTGTAGTTTTAAATTCACTGTATCCAAATTTTTTGGAATTATCAAGAATTTTTTGGCAATCTTTGAGAGAATCTCATGGTACACATTTATAAGCTGTTATACTAAATATATTATCCAAATTATTTCAAGTTTGATTTTCTCCACTGGTTCCTTCTACATTTTGATTGATTTTTTGTATAATTATTTTATCATCTTCGTTTTTCACAGTATAGTCAGTACTATCTCCAAAATCTATATAAAATCCGTATTCAGGGAAATCAAAATTTGTTTGATCGGATACATCTTCTTGTTGTTCATCTCCACTTAATTCGTCAGTGTTTTTTTCGTCAAATCCATAATAATTTATATCACTGACTTCTATTATAGGGATATTATTTTTTATATCTTCTACAGTTCATTTGATATAGACAAATCCTTCCCACTGATTTAGATCTATAGTTTTACTTTTTAATCCAAATTTTTCAGTATCATTTGCTAACACATGTGTATAAAGTCATAAATTATCGCTTTTGGATATATTTCATTGAGTTATAATTTCCTGATTTATTGTATAATTTAATGTCTGATTTGTTGATTGGTTTT
>CALFEN010000249.1 GCA_937950065.1 uncultured bacterium
AAAAGTTCTATATGTTTTAATTTATTATTTTTATCTACCACAATCTTTATTTTGCCGTACTCGTCCATGTATTTCTTTTCAAAGATCGCAAGTCTTTTTTCGAGTTTTGCAATATCTTTATCTCTATCAATAAATTTAGATTTCATAGTAGCGATAATAGACTTTGCATTTGGCAAAAATTTATTCTTGATATAAAAATCATACCAATATTCATAGTGGGTATATTCTACACAAAAATCAGGGTTGTATTTATATCTGTTTTGTTGATAATCTTGCAAAAATTCTGTCAAGAAAAGCATCAGATTTTCTATCTTTTCCTTTGTTTTTACGTTTGTTTCTGCCTTATATCTTTGATTTAGACTCAAGAATAATTCATTGTATTTACCATGAACTATAAATTTGATCTCATCAATCTGCAGACTATCAAGATTATCTCATATAAATGAGAGGAATCTATCAAAATTCATTTTATTAGACATCTCTAAAAGCTAAAATATTTTTTAATTCAGTAAATCAGAATGCTACTTTTAGTAGTCAATCTTGGTAGAGATTTAAATAATTTTTTTGGTCCATTAATTTATCCCAATTTTCTTTTTCATGATCTTCTGTTATCCACCTTGAGAAGTCAGAATCAAAATAAATTACTTCGTGTACAGCAAGTCTTCACTTTGTTCAAGTGTTTAAACATCTGTCACATCATACAGGCTTTTTTAATCATATATTTCATTTAACTGAATCCCGTAACTTACCAAGTCCTTCGCTAATAACTTTTTCTTCATATTCTTCTATTTCTTTTGGTTGAGCACAAGTACAGAATTTTTTTACCAATCTCTGTGATACCACCAATTTTAATGAAGAAGCCAAAAGATATGGTTCTATTCACATATTTGTAAGTCTTTCAACTACTCAAATTCATCTATTGGCATGGATAGTTCCCAATACCAAATGTCATGTCAATGAAGCTTCTACAGCAAGTTTTGCTGTCTCTCTATCACGAATCTCTCATACAAGTATAATATCAGGATCCTGCCTCAACAAAGTCCTAAGACCAGCTGAAAAGTCATATCATATATCTGAATTAACCTGTGACTGATTCATACCGTCAAGTCTATATTCTACAGGATCTTCCAGTGTAGATATATTGTAAGCTGCAGGATTAAAAGAATTGAGCATCGCATAAAGTGTTGTTGTTTTTCATGATCATGTAGGACCACTAACCAATAATAATCATTCCTTAAGTCAAAGAGATTTTTTTACAATTTCAGCATTAAAACTATTTAATCAAAGGGAATTTACATCAAGCAAAGCATTATCTTTCTTGAGAACTCTGATAACAGTCTTTTCTCAATACAAAATAGGGAAAGTTGAAACTCTCATATCAATATCTTCTCCATTGGAAAATTTATAAACGATCTGTCAGTCCTGAGGTTTTCTATTCTCATCTATTTTTAGTCTGGCAAGTATTTTTATACGAGAAATTATACTATCTCTATTTGAGTTATTTATTTCATACATAGAATACATATCGCCATCTATACGGAATCTCACTAAAAAAAATTCTTTTTGTGGTTCAAAATGGATATCTGAAGCTCATTTATTGATTGCCTCTGTAAAAACCATATCTACAAATTGAATAACGTTGTCTATAAAATCGATTTTTTGAGCCATTTTTGTTTTTTATTAAATAATTTGAAAAAACTTATTTAAACAATTATATTCAAAAAAATTGCTTTGTCAAAAAAAAATATAGTTTTTTTTGTGGAGATTTGAGATGCTGGGATAATTTAATCCTTAATCATATCTACCTCAATAAATATTTTTCAAATAATATTATAACAGATTTGTAAAAAATTTCAACCTATTTTGATGGATAATAAAACTCCGTCTCTGCCTCCGACTTTATCCGTGCACTGAACGATGGTTGGGCAGAGATAACGGTAGGAAAAAACTAAGACTTTTTTGGAAGATTATATAAATCCATTTCAAATTTCTCATTATATATTTTTCAATACCTACTTTTATATTTTATTTTTATAATTAAATCTTTATCTCTTTCGTCTCATTCATTACAACTAATTATATCAAATCTCGTTATCCATTTATCATTTGTTTTAAAATAATTAAGAACTTCCCAATTTAAATTAAATTTTTGAGGTTTTTTTATATATTCAATACTAACATCATATGCTACTCAATTTCAAATATTTTCTAATATAATTTGTCTATGTCAATCTTGCCTATATCCATCAATTATTACTTCTGGTTCACTACCAATTTCCCTTATCTTTTCTGTTTCTTTTAAGTATAAATATGTTATGATTGCTAAAAAAATAGAGCAAAAAAGATTAAATACAGGTATAAGAAGTTCTTTATTTTGAAATATAGAATATAATCAAGCTATAAGTACTATAATACAAACTATAATAAAATAAATATCTGATTTCTCTTTTATATTAAACATTTTAAATTTATTACTATTAAAATATATTAATAGTATAATGTCTTATTTTCAAAAATCAAGAGAATATTAAACAAATGTTTTAGATAATATTTCCTGGCTCCCGATCAAGTTTGAAGCCTCTTTCATAGATTTTTAGCTTCTCAAACGCTGCGTCCAAAAACGGTCTAAGGTCTTTGGATTTCAAAATAATATTATATCTGTATTTACCAAAAATCTTGTATATCAGCGGTGGAGTAGAAAATATTTCCAAATCTTTTAATCACATATTTTCCTTGAGGAAAAGCAGTTCCTGATAAAGCTTATTTGTCTGCCCAAAAAGATTTTCTTCTATCTCGTTTTTGTAGAGTATCACTGCCATTTCCACGTATGGAGGATATTCAAAGTCCTCTCTAAATTTTAGTTCTTCTTTTCTAAAACCCTCAAAATCAAGTTTACAGGCGTTTTTGATAGTATAGTTTTCTATATTAAAACTTTGCACAAGGAAAGTTTTTGTTTTGTGCTTCTGAAACGTTTCATAAAGGAAAAGGAAATTTCCGAGATTTGAGTTAAAATCCGGGATATTTAATCACAAGTCAGCATTGAGAAAGATTATAAGATCAAAAGTAATATCTTTGATAGGCGTAGTAAGAAGTGAAGTTCCGATGATTATATTATTCTTTTTTAGTTCCTGATAAATTCTTTCTATCTTCGCAGTGCTGTTGGCTGTCTCGCTTTCTATGATCACAGATTTTTTACCAAACTGTTCCAGCAGAAGCTCCGAGATTTTCTGGGTTCAGACACCGTAAGGTTTGATATTGTATCAACCGCAGTTTGGGCATTTTTCCAGAGTATTGTAAGCTTTTTTGCAGATATGACATATCCCAAAAAAATTTCATCATTTATCCATATGATAAGATACCGAAACGTCGCAATTATCACATTTGGGTATATAACCGCAGTCCTGGCACAAAACGCCGGAAGAATATCATTTTTTGTTTACTATAATAGCTATTTTTTTTCACTGGTTTATATATTTTTTGATTCATCACAAAACAAGCTCGGAAAAAACTTTATTTTTTTCTTCCAGCATATTTATCAGATAAATTTTTTTTTGACCGTGATCAAACAATTCGTAAGCCATTTGTAAATATTCTTATAGATTAATGTGCTGCATTATGTTTTATAAACATTTTCCTAAAGACATAGCGAACTAATGGACCTGCTACAAATATTTGTAGTGGTAAAGCCATTATGAAATTTAGACAGATAGAAGTCAAAAGTAGCGGCACGAAATTTGCTACAAACCCATAATGTCTAAATACAGCTATAAAACTCATTAAAGGCACCATAACACATACAGTGCATACAGAAATGGCAAGTATTATATGTATAGCTTTGTCTTCTCTAGGATTTACTATACGGAAAGCTAATCTTTTTGCAATCTTATTTCATATAAAATATGCAACAAATAAGGCTATAATATAATCTAATGGAAAGTCCTCTATCCCCACTGCAAACGTAGAATTGTGCAGTCACCCTGAACCTAGAGCGATATTGTATATACCCATTACATAGGCCATCACAGCGGCCATCATTACAGTAAACACTACTTCTTGGAATTTTGTTTTTGGCATTTTTTTAAGAGTTAATTTTTAAAGCAAATATCTATTTTACTGATTTTGAAAAATTTTTCAAAGGGAATTTTGAATAAAATTATGCAGAGGGGAGAAAATAAAAGTATATTAATTTAGATATAAAATCTTGATAAAAATAAATAACTTGATTTTTTGAAAGAAATAGTTAAATTACTAACCTAGGTTAAGGGAGATAAAATCAACACAAACATTGAGGAGTCCGCCATGTGCGATAGCAGTGTAATCGGGTTGGAGGAAGAACCGGAACCAGCAAAACCTGAACAGGCAGAGCAACCGGAAGGAGAACCCGCGGAAGTCGATAAAGACCCCGACGGCACCGCCAAAACCTCGTGAAAAATAAAACCTTTAACCTATTGCTGGGCGGCGGAGAACCTCCGTCGCCCAAAATTATTTTATAAAATTTATATCAATCTTATATAACCATATACCTTATAAAAAACATATTTACAAGGTAAATAAATTTGTACTTGATTTTTTGGAAATTATAAATAATATTGTATATAACCTTGATAAGGCAATATGTCCGCAAAAACGGATAAGGAAAGTCCCAGCACTAAAAAAAAGATAAAAGTTAACGGCTTGTGGATAGCTATAAGCCCAAAGGAAAGTGCCACAGAAACGTAAACTATCTCTTTTCGACTATTGAACAGAGAAAAAGATGCAACGTGAAGATGTATTGATTTTATCACTGCTACTTCTACTCAGTTATTGAGATTTGATAACGAGTGGTAAACCCTATCTTGTGCAAGCTTATCTTGGCTCATTTATGAGTAATATTTCAAGAACAGTGCTTGATATCAGGTAAAACCTGATCCAGACAAATTTTGCCTAATACAGAACTGGGCTTATTATCAAGGTTAAACTGCAAAAAAGTATCTAAATATAAAAAAACACGAAGATCGTTCGTGTTTTTTTTGATAGCAAATATAATTTTTTAATATATTATTACCTTTTCATTGGTAAAAGTTTTTATTCATTGTTCTCCAAGTTCTTTACCATAGCCAGTATTTTTGATTCAACCGTAAGGAAGAAATGCATAACTTGTAACAATCCTGTTTATACTGACATTAGCTACATCAAGTTTTGAAGCTATATAACTTTTTTGTTCTGCATCATCACCAAAAATACTTGCTCACAGTCCAAATACAGAATTATTTGCAAGGGCAATAATATCTTCTATATCTTTTGCTTTGCAGACAGCAGCTACAGGTCAAAAAGTTTCTTCATCAAAAACTCTCATTCAAGGCTTTACATCTCCGATCACTGTCGGTGTATAAAAATTTCATTCTCATTCTATAATCTTGCCGCCGGTAAGTAATTTAGCACCTGCTTTGATACTATCCTGCACTTGTTGATCCAAGCCAAATACAGCATTTTTTTTGGCAAGAGGTCAAATCTTTGTATCAGCAAGCATAGGATCTCAAACTTTAAGATTACTTACAGCTTCAGCAAATTTAGTACAGAATTCGTCGTAAACACTTTCAAGGATTATAAATCTTTTGGAAGAATTACATTTTTGTCAGGCGTTGGAAAATCTTCACTGTATAGCAAAAGGAATAATCTTGTCTACATCATCTGTATGCATAAGTATAAAACTGTCGCTTCATCAAAGTTCAAGGACGCTAGGTTTGAGATATTGTCATGCAAACTGCCCTATTTCTTTTCAAACTTTTTCACTTCATGTACAGTTACTTCATCTCACAGCAGGATGAGATATAATATATTCTGTCAATTCATAGTTCAGAAACATATTCTGATAAACTCATTTTGGGAATCCTGCTTGTTGAAACAATCGCTCAATTTTTTCTGCAACTTGAGGGACATTGGAAGCATGCTTCATCAACACAACGTTACCTGCCATAATATTTGGCACTGCATTTCTCAATACTTGATTAAAAGGATAATTCCATGGTGAAACTGAAAATAATACTCCGAGCGGTTCATAGACTATTTTGCCTTTGAGTCATCATTCATCAAAAGGTTTGTCTGCCAAAAGCCTCTCTGCATTGTCAGCAAAAAATCTTACGTTCACAGCAGATTTTTTGACATCTCACTGTGCATCTTTAAAAAGCATTCACATTTCCAGAGTATTTAGTTTGGCAAGCTCTTCAAAGTTTGCATCCATAATTTCTGCAAGTTTATGAAAAAGTCCTGCTCTGTATTGGAACGTGGTCTGTTTTCGTTCGTGGAAGGCTTGCTGTGCTTGAGATATAGCCTGATCCACTTGATTTTTGTCCATATAGCTGTATTGCTTCATGGTTTGTCCTGTTGTTGGATTTATAGATTTTATCATCTTTGTTATAGTTATAAAATAAATCTGATTATTTTAATGATATAAATTTTTTTTTCAACCAAAAAACTGACAATGTCAGTTTTTTTAAAATTTTTATAAATAAAATTATTTTTGAGCAACTGTTTTATTAGAAAAATTATTTATCTGATTTGTTTTGGAGGAAGAACTAACTCCATCGATCTTTTTGTGAACATTAAACATTGTTATTTGGAAGGTCGTCTCATATATCTCTTTATCACTTGGCAATGGGAAAGAATCGACTTTTTTGGATTTAAGATAATTTATAATCTCAACATCTCACAATAATCCATAAATAGGAGTGGACTTATCTTTAGTTGTTCTATAATCAATAGAAAACTTTGATAATTTTTCTAATACTTTTTTATCCATATTACTTAACTCATGATTAGATTTAACTACCTGTTTTATATAGCTATCGAGGTTCTGGATAAAAATAGATTTACCATAATCTGTTTGAGAGTTTACAAATCAATTCCAAACTTTATTTTTCAATATACGATAAGCATCTTCAGTTATATAATTTCGCAATCAAGTATTAAAATTAGGTTTTATAGGTATTTTTTTTCAAAAAACATCTACCGGATCTCGAGATATAGATTCAGAAGATAAAGAAGGAAAAGCATTTTGTAATTCTTGAAGTGCTGGTCTATCTTCAAATAATACTGATTTCGTCTGTAATGTTACTCACATTCATTTTGTCAAAATTCTAATTATATAATTTTCTGCAAGTGCCATTAGTGCAGTAGATTCTGATTGATTGTTTATAAATAATATATATTTCTCGTATCTCTCCATATATTCTGGATTATCATATATACTATGTATCTGATTTTTATAACCTGCCTCTCTCAACCATCACTCTATAGACAAAGCATGAGAGTTTAACTTATAAGGCAGTAAAGTATAACCTATAATTTTTCATACTATATTATATCATGTCCCATCATCTATTTTTAGAAGCGATCTCAAATGGATGTTTAATTCTTTTCTTTCATCTAAAGATAATTCTTTTATATCTCATTTCTCAAGTATAGCCTTTATCTTTTCTATTATTTCTTCTTCATATATCAATCTGGTTTTAAACTTTTCATCTTGAGTAAACTGTTTATACAAATCAGGATATTCAGATGCTGATTTCGGATCTCTAAATAAAGTCACCAAACGTTCTACGTTGGCAAAAGCTTCAAACAAGGTATCTTTATTTAACCATTTATCTATATCAGACTTCTTTTTAAACACCTCGTCAGGCAATAATAATTCATCACTAAATCTTAACTGTGCATCTCAAACAGATCTCGGATGAGAATCTCCATATTTATCTCCAAAAACTTTTCCATGTTTTTCCAATCCCTTTTTTATAAATAATCTTCTACTTCATCATCATATTTCCAAATTCCAAGACATTCTTGCTAGATTATTTAATTGAGCTGTAGGAATTAGTTTGTCTATCACAATATCTCCAACTTTATTTGTTTGTGATTTTTCTATATGAGAGATCTTACAGACTTCATCTATTATCTTTACCAAATCATTATTTTTGATAGTAAAAATAAATCAAGGACGAAGATTATTTAAAAAATCTTCTGAAGATGATATATTTGTACTCTTTCTTGAAGTATCTAAAACTTTCTTTAGAAATATCCTCTTTTGATATTTATTAAAAGTTTTTGCATAAGCAAAGTTCGGATATCTATTTGAAGATTCTGAATACAAATCCATATAAGCCAAAAGTCTATTGAAAATACTGATATCAGTATCTCACTCTATTGTAGTAATAGAAATAAAAGTTTTCATTATTACAGATTCTCTGGTTTTATCCAATATTTCTCTCTGTCTGTTATAGAGATATGTTCAATATATTTCATCAATATTTGAAACATCAAAATAAGGGATTCATGAATAAGTTTTGAGAGCTCAAGGATTAATCTTTGATTCACTCTGCAACAATCAAATCATCTGCAATCCCTTGATCTGCAAAGCATAATGTTCATTAACTTTTCTTTCAAAATCAGGAGCATTTGGATCAAGGTTTTCATATTTTATTATTTGCTCTTTGAGTACTATTTCCAATGATTGATCTTTTTCTAGATAGTATTCATATTTCTTTTTCAATCATTTTGTATTTGGATCAAAATTTTCTTTTTTGAATATAGTATTTTTGGAAGGGATAAGTAATTCTGTAGGCAAGTATCTCTGACAAATTAAAAACTCAAACAAAAAACGTGTTCTAATAGAAAGAAGGTGCCTTTTTTCGTTTTTGTGCAAAGGCTGTAATTCGGCATCTATCTGCATAGGTCCTGTAATCTCTATTTTGTCAGTAGGTTTGATTGACAGACAGTCAGGAGATTTATTCTTTCTTTTTTCCAATTCTTTCTTTATATCCACTTTTTCTCAATTTACAGTAATATCTATCATATTCGGCCATCTTTCTAATCCAGCTAATGTATCTGCTCTAAATCATTCATCTTGAGAGCCTTTAAAGTCTGCTCTAGCTTGTATAAATTTAACTATATAATCTATTACATTGTATATTTTTCATGAATGTCAAACTTCTTTTTTCTGATTTAAAGTATCTTCCAGATTATTTATATTTGTTAAATTTTTATTATATTCTTTGATAATATTATTCAACTTATCCGTATTGGCAAAGATTCCTGTAAATAATTTTAAATCTATGAGTTGATTATCTCACAGAGTATTTAGATAGTCCTGCATCATTGCAAAAGACTCTTGAGCTTTCTTAATTCATTCTCATCTTGTTACTAAATTTGAAATTTCCCTATCCCCTGCCTTATATCATATATTTATCAAAACATTATAAATTTTAGAAGTATCTTTTGCAAAAACAGCGTTTATAAAATCTTTTTTATATTGATCTATATTTGATTTATCTTTACTAAATTTCTCTACTTTCTGATCAAAATAAGTATCCAAAAAAGAATTATATTCTCTATAAACTGGAGAATTTCCAAAGGCTATAAACTCCTCTAAAATTTTTTTTCTGGATCAAGGTAGAGTATTTTTTGCTTCAGATATTTTTATTTGTAAGGAATGAATTTCCTGTTCTTTTTGTTTAATTTCTTTAGTTTTTTGAGAGATATCTTGAGAGAGATCTGAAATTATATCTTCCTTTTCTTTTATATCTTTTTTAATTTTATTTCATTGAGTTATTAGTGCATTATAAGCCTGTACTTTATCTGCAAATTCATCTATATCTAATAGACTTCCGTAAGCATCCATATCTATTTCCTTATCACTTTTTTTGATACTAGACCAATATAATTTAAATTTTTCTATATTTCTTTGAAGATCTTGAGTCTTCTTACATGCTATAACTATAGGATATAATAATTGTTTTAGTCATTCAGATCAAGCTTTCATCAATTCTGGATTATCAGAAAAAAATCCATTATCTATAAATCTTTTAGAAATCTTTTTTAATAATACATCTATATTTGACTCTTTGGAAGATTCTTCTATAAATATTTTTTTTGATAAAGTTTTTTTTGAAGGAAATGCTATTTCAATAGTTTTATCGAATTCATTTAATTTATCTATAAGTTGAGAAGGGATTTGTAAATTTAAATAATCATCTATATTCTTTCCCCTTAATCCTAAATACTTATTATTACTCTCAAGTTGTTTATTTAATATTTTTATGCTATATTTCATAGAATCTCTTGTTCTTTCAGATTCTTCTAGTTTTGATTCTATTCATTCTCACAAAGTCTGTGCTTCAAAAATCATAGTACCATTTCCTGCTGGCATTGTCAGATCGGAAGAGCGTCGTGCAGGGAAAGAGTGTAGATCTCGGTGGTCGCCGT
>CALFEN010000250.1 GCA_937950065.1 uncultured bacterium
TATCAGAAGATACTCTGAATGATAGATTTTGAGCTTGGAAAAATTTGATATATGTTTACAGCGGCAGTGATCACTGCAAAAATATACAGATATAATGAAGCGATAAAAGTTTTGTTTGCAAACAAAAAAAAATTTATAAACTGAAATCATTATACAATACCAGATTTTGAAGTAATGTACCAAGACTATATCAAAGATATAGATTATCTCGGTCAACTTACCAATAGAGATGTTTTGTCAGAGCTAAATATATTTAAAATTCCTTTTGAAGATTCGAAGACTATTTATTACTATCTTGCAGCAGTAAAGAAGTTTTTGAAAATTTTTACTTTGTGAATAGCAGCCCTGTTTATAAAGTAAAAAATATTTACTCAAAAATTTGACAAAACAAATAAAAAAATTATAATTGATTATATTTTATTATTTTACAATATATTAAATGCCTTGATTATCAGATAATCTAAATATCGACAATATTTTATCACAAATCTCATCCAAAGAAAATATTTCAGATATCCACGTTTCTACAGACGAATATATATCTTTGAGGATAAATGGTGAAGTAAAGAAAATGACTGATCAGCCTAAACTTACAGAGGAAATGGTTGAAATTATAGTAAAACAACTAATGTGCGGAAATCAAAAAGCTTTTGAAAAATTTGTAAGTGATAGAGAAGCAGATTTCTCTTTTATATGAATGGATGGAACTCCTTACAGGGTGAATACATTTTTTAAACTTTGAAAGATCTGAATAGTACTTAGGAAAATTAACTCCAAGGCTAAAAAACTTGAAGACCTTATGTTTAACGATTTGGCAGAAAGTATCAAACAAAGAGTTTTGTCAAAAGGACAAGGACTTTTTATGGTTACATGACCTACTTGATCATGAAAATCTACATCCTTGGTTGCTATGATAGAATTTCTAAATGAAACAAGACCTGATCATATCATTACTATTGAGGATCCAGTGGAATTTATTTTCCATCCAAAAAAAGCACTTATAAGTCAAAGGGAAGTATGACATGATACTTGGGCATTTATGAATGCTTTGAGAGCTGCAATGCGTGAGGATCCAGATATCGTACTTGTATGAGAAATCCGTGATAAAGAAACTGCTGAAGCTGTACTTAATCTTGCAGAAACATGACATTTGGTATTTAGTACATTACATACATCATCTGCTGCAGGTACTATAAACAGGTTCATCTCTTTTTTCCCTCCTGAAATACAAGATAGTGTTGCTGACAGATTGTCAGAAATACTTATTGGTGTTCAGTCACAGAGATTGGTAAAAAAAGTCGATGATCAAGGTAGAGTTTGAGTTTATGAAATATTGATAAATACTACTGCTGTAAAAAATAATATTAAAAAAAGACAATTACCACAGATAGATAGTATTATAGAAACTTGAATTAAGCAGTGAATGATATCTATTCAACAGTATGCAAAAAGACTTATAGAGCAGTGAATTGTAAAAGAAGATACTGTTTCATGGATTCTTTCACAGAGAGCATCTGTTTAGATCCTAAAAAATAAAAGATGTTTGATTCTTATGGTGGCTGAGGTCAGAAAAAATATATACCAAAAAGCCAATTGAAAAAAATAAAAAAGAAGATGCAGAAGTCTTATGAAAATGCAGATATTCTTGCCGCAAGAATGGAAAAAATCAAAGAAAAAGATGAAAAAAAAGCTGATCTTGATTTGGAAAAACAGTTAAACGACATTTAATAAATAAAAATAAAAAAATGACAGATATCTCTTTAATTAGAAAATATTTACCTGAAGATTTATGGGAGTTAGCTTCCAAATTTGATGTTCCTGAAGAGTTTTTGGTAGACATGCCTGACGTCATAGAGATGGTTTTGAAATCAAAATCTATAGATACTGATGAAGAAAAACAAAGTTGGTTTGATCTTATGCCAGTGATGAATGATGAGCAGCTTGATAAACTCAAAGAGATCCTTTTGAGAGAACAAAAAAAGTTGCAGGAAATAGAGTCAAGGTATGAAGAAAAAAAGATGGAAATCAAGAAAAAATATCTGTTGAAATGGCAAAAAATGTGATACGTAAATACTATAAATAAAATACATAAGAATGAAGAAGTCGCCAAGACACAGGAACAAGAAGACGCAGAAAAGTTACTTGATATGCTTTAAAAAATATTAAATATATGAGATGATATCTAGTGTAAAAAAAATTTTTTTGATAATATTTAATATAATAATATTTTCTTATATCTGTTATGGAGAGCTTATAGATGATTTTTACTCTACTTCAGTGTGAGATAATGTAGTAGGGGAATGAAACTTATCAGATTGGTTTGCGAATGCAACCAATTTTTTGCTGAAATTTGCAGTTGCATTATGAGTAGCTATGGTCGTCTATGCTTGAATAAAATTTGTACTATCTATGTGAGATGCCGGGAAAATGAAAAAAGCAAGATGAGATATTATTTTGGTTGTAGCTGGTATAATTCTTGCATTATCAAGCTTTTTGATAATAATACTTTTGAATTCAATTACAAAACAGACTTTAACTTGATAAATTATTTCTAATGGGAAAAAAGATATTTTGAAAAATTTTTTTGATAATATTATTTTTGTTTCCGATGTTTAGTTGGGGAGATTTTGTTTTAAATTGAAGTAATACAAGTACTGATTTTACAGTAAAAACACCTGGTATTTCATCCGACGAAGTTGAGTCTCAAGAAGATATAGATCCAGAAAGTAATTTTTTGGAAAATGTTATGTCTATAGTAAGTAGGTATGCATGGGTATTCCTTGTTGTTGTTGCTTTTGGGGTGCTATTACGGGGAGGTTTTTTGCTTATGTCGTCGCAGTGAGAAGAAGAAGAAATGAAAAAATGAAACAGGATAGTAACATATGCACTTATATGATTTATAGTAGCACTGTTGGCTTATCTTATAGTAAAATTAGCAATAAATTTATTTTAATAGTAATTGATAAATAAAATATTATTTTATAATTAAAAATAAAAGATGGAAGAGAGAATTAGCGGAGACGGAAAGACTTTGCATTCAAGAATTGACAATTGAAAGATAGACCGTATCGCTTGAGACTTGTCCAAAATAATAGATTCTTTTAGATCAAATAATCCTGATTCTGAAAAAAAATTAGATATTTTTTTGAAAGCCTGCTTTAAGGATATAAACAAAACTAGAGCGCTGACAGAATACATTGCCAAAAAAGATGTAAAGCTTGCTAGCGAAGTAGACACATGTATTATAAAATGACGAGAAGAATTGTTAAAACAAAAAGTTAAACAATTTATCACTAGTATGAATTAATGGATACTAATCTGGATTTGGTTTCAAAAAACTACGGATTGTGAGAAATAAAATCTAGTTGTGTGTTACAATGATGAGTAGTAAATTCTACATACAAAGTAATTACGTCCAAATGAAGTTTCCTTTTTCAAAAGTTGAATAAAAAAATTTTTTCTATAAAAAAATTATATGATTATTTGAATTTTTATAAAATTTACTCTAAACAATTCTTTTTGCCGCGTTTGTATTTTTCCGGAACTTGAGATCCTTTTTTTCAGTGAGATAATAGATATTGGAGAGTTTGGGATTATATAGACAATGATAAGTGTGATGTAGACGAACATATAGTTTATCAGGCTGGTTGTTGACTTGCCAAATTCCATAATATTTGATATAAAACTGGATATAAGTCTTCCAATAAAAAATTTCATGATATACAGAGATATCTAAAAAAATTACAAAAAATTATTTTGAAAGATAGCAATCCTTTGAAATTTGCTAAAATAAGACATTATCATGATTATATATTATCTGAATTGAAAATATATAATTCTCGTAATTTTAAACAAAATATACTGATACATTGAGATGCGAAACTATGAAATATTTTATTTAAAAATCGTGAGTTTTTGACATTGATAGATTATGATACTATTTCAAATGATAATGTTTACGTGGAATTATGAGATGCTTTTAGAAGCTGGGCAAAGACGCCTGATTATACATTTGATAAAGATCTATTTTTAGCAGGGATTGCATGATAT
>CALFEN010000251.1 GCA_937950065.1 uncultured bacterium
TTGGGTTAAGTTTTTGAAAAATAGTTTCATTTGTGATATTGTTAAATGTAAAAAATATTATCTAGATTATAAATAATAAATTATTCATTTCGGCAGAGATAAGAGCATCCTATAGAATTAGATGCGGTAGAACTCCGTAGTTGTGCTGTCTCCAGATTGCAGTTGAAGTTTCAATCGATTCAACGTCTCATATTATTTGCTATAAAACACTTGGTATAATTTTTTGGCAAATTTCATCAGCAAAGAGCTGTAGTCCATGTTAGTGTCGTCCGTCCGGTTGGACTAGTTGTGGACCGATAATAACAACTGATGAGAGTCAGATCTTTTAATCCTTTTTTATCTACTAGAGTATTCCATTTCGCAGCAGTTAAAGTTTCTCAATTATTTACATATAGAGCGGTGGGGCTTGAATCAGTCAATCATGGATTGGTTGTCTGCCGAGCTTTGATAAAAATATAAAACATCGTCAAGCAGGTGCTGGAAAAAATTATTGCTCCTAAAAACGCATTTAAGATAGTTTTTTTCATTAGTTCAAATTAATTGAATAAAAAGTTTTGGTCTGAATTTAAGGTTCCATTTGCTTTAAATGAAATCCATTATTTCTATGATTTTAAATGTTACATTGAATTTTTATATGCAAGAAAAATTTATGTATATGAAAAAAGTAAATTTTCCTTTCTCGTGGTATATAAAAGACAATATAATATTTTGTAATAATATTATAAAAAAAATTTTTTATAATTCAAGTAGAAAGCTTTTGAGATATATAAAATTAGAAATATTTTCTAAAGAACTTATGAAATCAGAATATTTAGAGTTGTCTTTTTAGATATAACCAAAAAATTGCGAGGATTAAAAAGAAATTTATTGATAGAAGATCTATTGTTTAAGTTCCATTACATTGAATTGACTTGGTAGTGCAGAATTTTTTTTCATTAATATACGTCATCAGTCACTTAGACAGTAGATTTTGAAGTTGTGGCTTCAAGCTGACAATGTACTTGTAATGTAATTGAAGTTTAATGTTTCTGCGAATCAGACAGTTAATGATGACCGAAAAGATCGTCATCAGCTTGATAATTTTGTTCAATCTATAGCAATGTCACAGTATATAGCTGCAGCAGAAGCACCGTTATTTATCACTGGCAAGCTTACTGAAATTAGCACAGGATTTGCTAAAGTTGTCATAGTGAGGTCAGCTCATGGGACAGCGGTAAATGATGATGTTGTTTGATAGTCTCAATCTGTTAAGGATAGTTTTTTATAATTTACCTTGGAGTTTGAAACTACAGAATTCCACTTACCGGCGGTTAGAGTGTTTCCTGGGTTAGCATAAAATCATTGTCCGTCATCAGCAATGTTGGGATCGGTAGTTTGCCGTGCTTTGAGGAAGATTACCAATGAGACTATAATGGTAAAACTAGCAAATAATCCTAGGATTATTCAATTTTTGGCGGTGTTTATAAATTGTTTCATTTTTTTGGGAATGATAAATGTCTAGATTATAGTAAAATTTTTTAAAAATCAAGAGATTTTATATGAGATTATATATTTATATTTTTGGTGTTTCTGAGTATGGATAATACAAATTTATCAGAAAGTCTATATCTCCTCTGAAAATCTTCACTAGACATAAAAACCATTCATATATCATTTATAAAATTATCTTTAAAGATTTCTGCGATGTTTGTTTTTATTTTATCAATAAAATCTTTTCATATAACTTTGTATATTACTATTATATCGATATTTTGATTGCTATTCATTATAGGATTGCCAAAGAAGCTTCCAAGATAGTATTTTTCTACAATAGTATCGTATTTCATAAATTCTTTATTTATAGAAAATTCTATGCTCTGCATAAAGATCCTTTTGATAAGTTCATATATTTCTACGGATATATATATAGACCATTTATTATTGTCTTTGTCTATAGTAACAATTTCTGCTTCAAGTAAGGAGTCTACCTGTTTTTTGATAGCAGGGAAAGACCATTCCAGTTCGGTTTCCAGGGCTCTGATAGATATCCCTTGTCTTCTAAATAGGAGATACTTTAATATATCTGTTTTTGTCTTACTTCAAATAAGTTTTTCAATATTCATCTTTTTAGTTAATTTTTTTATAAACTGCAAGCCGATTTTTTAGCAAAGGTACCATTTGTTCAAAATCATCAGAATTTAATATTCACTCGAGTAAATATTTTTTTACTACCCGTTCTTCCATAATTTTTATATTTTCTTTGAGTTTATCTCCATCGGACAGCCTTTTAGCCTCGCTTATTTTATCATGTACCAATAAGATATTTGCACTTACATTGAGTAGTTCTTTGGTCAAATAGTAATCCAGAACTTTTTTTACTTTTACAAAAAGTGAGTTCTCAAAAAGTATCATAGATGATTTTATTTTTGCGTCCAAAAAATTAAGGTTATTTTTCTTTTTGGTCAGGTCTTCCTTGACTCATAGCCAATATTCTTTGTCTCAATTTTTCTTGATATATTTATCTGCTATACTGATATTATCATCAATATCATAAATTTTTTGGTCTATATCTTTGATAAGATCCATGCATTTCTTGTAGTTGTCTTTTTTGCTCAATGATACAGATATATTATCAGAGTTGATTACGCAGTAATATTTATATTCAAAATAAGCAAAGGTATTGTTTGCAAAAAACAGGATTAATACTAATATCAAAACAAGTTTTTTTAGCATTTATTATTTTTTGTTTTTAATTATAAAATCTTCAAAACCTAGATTTATAACTACTGCAAGAGGAACTGCAAGTACTATTCATATAAATCACATCACTATTCATCACTCTATCATGGCTATAAATATCAGAAGTGGACTAATTCCCAATGCTATATTCATGATCCTTGGTACCAAGATATGTCATTCAGCGAACTGTATCAAGTAGTAGGCTGCTCACACTACAGCTACTCCAAATATTCAGTAATTTGGAAATGCAACTAGTAATGCTGGTAATGCTCCGAGTATAGGTCAGACGTAAGGCACAAATTCTGTAATTCATGCTATCAGGGAAAGTGTGAATTTGTATGGTAGATCTATTCCAAAAAAAGTTAAAGAATAAAGCATTACGAATACCATACTTCATATAAATAATGAAAGTACAAGTTGTCACTTTAGCCAATATCATAATTTTAAATAAAGTTTTTTTAATTTCAAGCTTACATATTCTGAACTTCAGGTAAGTGATGCTATCAAGTTGATCACTCAATCTTTTTCTAGAGAGAAGAATATAGACATCACTGTAATTACTACAATGTTGTATATTGTTGCTATAAGCATCTTGATGATGTTTACTACAATATTACCAAAATCTTTGGTGATAGTAGTTCCGAAGCTTACTATAGAATTTATATTTTGCTGTAGGTAAGATTGTAATGAATTCATAAACGCTTCATTACTGACGTATCATATTATCAGGTTTTTCATAGGTAAAAAAGATATGCTGTTTATCATTTCTTTTAATCCCTGTTCCTCCAATATTTTTTGAAATCAGCTTATTTGATGTACAAGAGTTGTGATAATTTCTCAAGTTTGATTTAATACAAATGGGATAATAAGTAAGAATCATGAAGTTAGAAATGCAAATGCTAGGATATATGATACCAAAATAGCTATCCCCCTAGGCATTCTCGCTTTCTTTTCAAAAAATAGAATAATAGATTCTAATGCTATAGATATAATATATGCAGCAAATATCATATATATAAGCTCCAATGATTTGAACAGCAGAAAAGAAACATACACTACTAATGCTCCTATAAGCCAAAATTTAAATATAAATTTTGTGCTGTACTTCTCTCATTTTTCTAGTAATGTCCCGTCTTTTGGCTTTAGAGTATTTTCCATTTTTTCGAGTTTCTCTATTTCTTTTTCAGTGTTTCACTTGGACTCTTGCTTTTTGGACTGTTTGGTAGATTTTTCCAGATATTTATTGAGTTTTTTGAAAATATTTATAAATTTGTTCATAATTTATTGGATAAATTTTTAAAACTTATGTCAAACATTTCTTTTATTTCTTCTTTTATATGTTTTTTGTCTTTTGTTTCAACTAGTTTTTTTAAAAAATCATTAGTTGCTTTATTTGTTATTACAAATATTTTATAAAATTTGTTGTTGTAAGGACTGCTGACATAATCTTTGTTTTTTATGTGATTGTAGAGTATCCTCTTTATTAGAGTTCTCAATACAGTTTTTTTACTGAATTTAAGCGAGATCTGGACACTGTATTGATTGTATTTTTTGTTTGGATACTGGAAAAAATAGAAAAATGAAAAAAATTTTCAATGTATAATATTTTGTTTTTTGAATAAAAAATTTATATCTTTGGACGTAAGTCTATTTATTTTTTTTAGCATAGATTATAGATTTATATAAAATAACACGTTTTCTACTCATACATTCGCTTCTATCATTTTCTTTGCCAAGATGATTTTTTGTATTTTTTCATAGTCTTTGGTTTTGTCCAGACCATAGATTATAGCATCAAAAAATATTTCTAGATTTCAATTTTTGTAGACATTATTTAATATATTTAATTTCTCATTGTGTTTGCCGTTATCATTGATTATTTGCAAATATTTTTGATAATAGTCTAGTATCGCAGGTAAGTCATGATATTCATTATCAGATTTATTTTCAATAATTTTTTTTGCGAAACCTATTCTTCACATACTAAAATTTGTTATAAGATCTATAGATTTCTCGTCTTTATCCGGATAGGACTGTTTGAGAAAAGTCCTCACTTCGTCGTATGTAGGCATTTCAAATCTTATGAGGAATGCTCTAGAAATGATGGTATCCAAGACAGATTGTATATTGTTGCTTGTAGCTATTATCAAGACATTGCCATATACCTCTTCAAATGTCTTGAGAAAGGCGTTTGCTGCAGATGTAGTCATTCTTTCTATATTTTCAATAAGGACTATTTTTAGCTTACCGACACTTGATTTTGCTATCCATTCGTTGATCTCTCTGCTACCAAGGTCTAGGAATATCCCTTCTCAATCTATTTTTACATTTTGATTTTTTGTTTCTACTTCTATTTTGATAGTATGTCTTTTGCCTAAATATTCACTCAAGTCCTTGATATATAGAAAATCTGTTTTGTAATTATCTCATAATACATCTTTTGTTAGATTTTTGAGTATATATGATTTGCCTACATTACTTGGTCAGTGCACGATCATGAATTTGTAGGCTGGAGCTCAAGTTTGCTTGATGTTTTCAAAAAAATCTTTCAAAATTTTTTGAGCTACTGGATTTCAGCAAATAGTCATTTTTATGTTTCCGAATAAAAATTTTATAAAATATAAAATTATATTTATAATATCAAATTATAATTTTATTTCAAGGGTTTTTGACTGGAAATTTTTGTCCAGATGATTTATATTTGTCTATCTAGATTAGATTATTTTTCAAAAAGTTTTCTTGATTTCAAAAGTTTTATATATATTATTTTTATAGTTTAAATAAATTACATTGTAAATAATGGACAAAGCAAAACAATATCCAAACGCGGTTA
>CALFEN010000252.1 GCA_937950065.1 uncultured bacterium
AGCAGCGACTTCTGCTCGGACAGCATTCCCTGCTACTTCAACCCCTTAAAAATTTATATATTTAATAATTTTATAAAGGAATATAGAAAAATTTGTTGATTATTCGCTCACTTCTATTTTATTTCTTCAACCATCTTTTGCTTTATAAAGCAATGAGTCAGCTTCACTAATATTTTTATTTATAGATTTTTGTGTTTCAAAATCATTTTCATCAAGTTTGGAAAGTCATATAGATACGGTTGTAGTTAATATATCTCAATGTATGCGTCGGTGGTAAGTCATTTCTCTTTTGCCGGAAATATATGTACAGTGTATAGTATCTCATTTTTTTTCTAGATAATATCATGTAAGATTTTTTTTGTTTGTTTTTGATTCGCAGTATTCACCTACTTCATCTTTCTCTATTTTTGTCATAGTATTATTTCCTAGTTGTTCATGTAATTTCACTAGATTTGTAAAAAATATTTTCTCACCATCTTTTGTTTTTTCTAGGAATAATTTTTGTATGTCTCTTATAAGTTTTATCTGTCAGTTTCCTATATCATCTATAGGTATATCAAATTCTGTAATCCTATCTTTTTTCAAGAATTCTTGATTTACTATAAGTCATATTTCTTCTCATCAATACCTAAACCAAAATCATGATCACACTCTTTCATTCAACCTAATAAAAATAGATTTAAGCACCAAATCTCAAACTTGATGTCAAAAAATATCATTTATTGATTTAAAATTATCTATGTCCATCATACCAAGATAATAGTCTCAATTTTCTCTATCTATTTTGCAACTGATATATTGCCTAAATGATCTTGTGGTCAGGATTTCTCTGCCAAAGATGCTTAATCCAAGGAAATTTAAAATATTTAATATTTTGTCAACGAACGCTATAAAGGTTGGATCTTTTTTGGTTTTTATAATTTCTCTCGCTAATTTCAGTTCGTGCAGTAACACGGCTTTTTCTCATGAAGTAAAGATTTTGGTATTGTAGAGCCATCAAATAAAAATTTTTATAATCTGTTTGTAGAGATCTCAACTATTAGATGTCTCTTTAAATCAACGTTCTATAAATGTAGTGCAAAAATCTGATTTTTTGATATCATCTAATATGTCATCATAAGTTAGTTTTGAAAGTTTTTCTTTTATTTCAGATATAAATCATAATAATTCATCAGATCTTGTAGATTCCATCAGCAACACATCTTTTGTTTCTGATTTATCTTCTCTGACTATTTGTAAAATTCTTGCTAATTCGTTTTTTTTGATATTCAAAAAATTCTCTGATCTTGTCAGTAATACATTCAATATTCATACCATCAAATCTCCATCATTATCTATCTTTGCTGGGTTTTTTCTCATTTTTGTTTTTATTTATTTTGTATGGTTTATCTTTATTATATACTTTTTTATATTTTTGTCAAAAAACTATATATATTTTTTGTTTTTTTGGGATAACCAATAGTTAGCGGAATATTTATATTAATATTTGCATTTTAAAAAAAATTGATTATTATATAATCATAAACAAAAACACAAAACAAACCCAATACAAAAATAAAAGCCTAAAATAGTGGTTTCCCACTAAAACAATTGATTTACCTTACCAAAGGTTAAACAATTCTACCTAAATTTGGTGGGTAGAGGAGTTAAAAATATTACCGTCTAAATATTTAAACAATGTAAGTATTTAAACCGTAGTATTTCTATCGGATCCTCTACCTGCCTTCAAAGCTTGTAGAGGATCCTGTATTTCTGAGATCCTTTTTCTTTTATCAGAAAATAATATAATATTATATAGAAATTTTATTTAAATTTAAAAAAGTCATAAAAAGGATTGACAAAGGAATATCTTTTATATAGAATATATTATTTAGCTAGTCATTTTAGGAAATGAAAAAATACTTAAAATATTATTTTAAATAATTATTCCTTTGACTATGATTAATGACTATAATAGGAATAAGTTATTTTACTATCAAGGCACGGCAGACTACAAACCCATGAATAGCAGAAACTGTGCCACTGGGTGGTTTTTATGTAAATAGTTCAGATACGCTGACCGCAGCCAAACGAAATGCTTTAGTAGATAAAGTTATGATATGGGAAGAGGTATTAATTAGTAATACGGCAGCGTTTGATACTCAATGTATGCGGAGAGCATGGATAAATTCTTGAGCTTGATGATATATGTATCCTAGACATATATCATCAGCCTCTTTAACAATGTCTGATAATTTATCTGAACGGATAATAGACTATAATCTAAAAAATACAATGCATAATTGAGGAAATACAGCTACGTTTCCTATTTCTAAAATAGAGAAACTTTGCCCTTAAAAATTAATAAAGAATAAAATTTATTTTAGAGCAGTATTTATCTAAAAAAATAATATAAAGATGAAAAATTATATAAAAAAAATAGGGAATTGAATGTTATTTTGAATTTGATTTATGATAGTTTTGTGAATTAGTTATTTTGCAATTAAAGCTCGGCAGACTACTAATCCATGATTGTCTGAAAGCGCACCTATCGGAGGTCTTTATGTAGGGAATTGAGAAACGCTGACTGCGGCTAAACGAAATACATTAGTAGAGAAATTAACAAATAGATCCTCGTTTAGTGCAAGAACCACAACACTTTCA
>CALFEN010000253.1 GCA_937950065.1 uncultured bacterium
AATGAGATTACTATTATCCAAAAATTCTTCTATATTTCAATTAATTTTTTCTCGTTTATCTTTTTCAGTAATATTGTTTTGATTTGAATTATTTTTTAATTCCAATGGTTTCCTTATATTTATTTTTCTTTCAAGGATATTTACATCTATAGCATTTAAGTTGTTTACATCATAGCAAGGAATAATAACCACATTTTTTAAGCTTTTTAAGAAAATTGCTATCTTAAAAAATTCTTTAACCTTATCTATTCATATTCTATCTATATCGTCTAATACTATTAATATTTTTTTATCCAATTTTTCACTACATTCCCTAATATTATTTTTTATATCAGTTAAATTTTCGTTGAAAGATTTAGAAACTGAAAATCAAAACATATTAAATCAAATATTGATTCATCTGGAAGCATTTAAAAAAGAATTTAATTTTTTATCAAACTCTGGAAGGTTGTAATTCTCATAGATATATTTACTAAACTGAGATATAAATACATTAAATATATTTACTTCATTGTTATAAAGCCGCATATCAAATCTAAAAATATTATAATTTTGTTTCAAGTTCGTATCATCTAAAACATAATTCAAAAAAGTAGTTTTACCATCTCACCAAGATGATTCCAAAGAAATTACAAAATTATCAGTATTTACTTTACAAATGGTTTTCGCTAAATTATCTCATATATCTTTGTATCACAATATATCTTGTTCTTGATCTTTTAAATCAATTGGTTCATCACATAAGAAAAAATCTTGATCATCCTTTTTAGAACTAATTTTATTTTGTTTTTTATCTATAAAATTCTCTATAATCATGGTAAAGATTATAGAAATAATAGCTATTATAAAAAAGATATAGTTTATATTTACATAATAAATAGAGAAAGATCATATAATTATTAAAAAAATATCTGAGAAAACAAAATATTTCTGTTTCTTCCACCGAGAAATTGAAAAATTATAAATTTTTAATAAAAAATATATAAACAAAAATAATAATAACGTTATAATCGTAAAATTTAATAATAGTGTATATTGATAGTCTTTTATTCATAAATAATATGATATTAATCACGATAGTCCTGAAATAAAATTATTATCTAAATGAAAAGAATTTATAAAAATTTTTATACAAAAAGCAAATACAGCACTTCCTATATAAATGAAAGAAAAATTAATAAATTTATTTTTAATTTCTTTGATTTTCATAATATTTTAAATTATAAATTTAAATAATATTATTATAGATATTTACAGTTAATAAATGGTTAATTTTAGTAAAAACTAATACTTCTTTATAAATTATATAATTCTTTTTATAAAAATCAACATAATTCTTACATTTGAAATAAATTTTATAAACAAATATAATTTTCTCATTGAATTTTTTTACAAAACAATTATTATATTAGTGCCAAATCGTTGTTAAAATAAAAAATTATTGAGATAGAAAGGCGGCATGCTTTTCTATGCTTCTGCTTTTCTATCAATAGAAAATTTTAGCAACGGTTTGGCGACCAGGAAAGTATGTCGCCTTTTTTTAGTTAAGAAAAAAAACGACTGCTTCACTTTTTACTTACTAAAACAATATAAAAATGTATGAAAGATTTGTAAAACCTTTAACTTTCGCCGTCGTTTCATTAACCGTATGACGGATAATTATTCTAAAAACTTTTTTTGGATCACGAGGGAATCCCTCTCCTTCCAATTCTGTAGAGACTGATAGTCCTAAATTATCAGAAACGCCTATTCAAACAAATATAAATACCACAAAAACGAATATAAACAAAAATACTCAACAAAATGTAGTTTCTAACTCTAATACTCAAACGACAACAAAAACAGAAAATAATGAAGTCAAAAAAGCTAATGTAGAAACAAAAAAGGCAGACACTACTCCAGCTTCTAATTCTAATTTATCAGAAATAGATAATAATCTTCATGATGCCACATATAATATAGGAGAGAACGATGATTTTGCAAATTCCCTTGTTGCGGAATTTAAAAAACTCTGATATTCTGAAGATGAATCTAAAACAGCGGTAATAAGTATTTTAAGATTGGTAGTTATAGAGAAAACTGACGAGTACAATACTGAAGAAGAAAAAAAAGAAGTAGAGTTTAAATGGGATTCCTCAAACAATAAAAAAATGATTTGAGAATTGAAAAAATTATTTATCAGGCTAAAAAAATGTAAATGAGAATGAAATACTCCTTTTAACAAAATATCAGATTGAATAATTGCTACTCAAGAACTGGTTAATGAAAATTGATACGAGAAAGTAAGTATTAGGTATATAATAAAATATTTACTTGCTGCTTCTGAAGATAATGATGAGATGAAAGATATGACCATGGCAGAATTTTGCTCTATAGGCGCAAATTATTTAATAAAGCTACTAAATAACTAGTTTTTTCTTATTATTAAAAACCAACTTAAAACATATTTTAAGTCAGTTTCTCGTTTTTATTAAAGAAATTTGATTTTACAAATAATAGAATAATATTTACTACTGATAATGGGAATATGTATAATTACCAAGGTAGTGAAGTGCAATATGTAGATATACCCGAAAAATGGTTTAATGAGTAAAGAATCTTTTTAAATCTTTGGCATAAAATTCATAAATATTTGTCTTAATTCTTCGGAAATTTCTGTATTAAAAAGATCTATAACTTGATTTATATATAAATTTCGGGTATATCATTCTAATAATTGTCCTATTTTGCCTTTTATTCCCTTTGTATTTACCTTTTCTAGAAAATTATTATAATCTTTTTCTTTTTCTATATAACCCCATTTTTCATTTATCTCATAATAATTATCTTTAAATTCATAATTATTCCCTATATTGAAATTTTTTAAAGATTTGTTAAAAGACTGTATAATAAAATTTTTATAAAAAATTTTTTTAAAAGAATTATCTTTTTTTAGAGAAAAGATATCTTTTTTAAATTCTTCAAATTTCTCATCAAAATTTTCTTTTCCCTGATAATTATAAAAAAATTGTAAAATTTCTTTTTTAAAAAATATATTTTCAAATAAAGCAAAGGGTATTGTATGAATATTATCTTCATTTAATTTACTTATACTATTATCATCTCTAAAGTCTTTGTCTATTAATCAATAATATTCTTTATTATAATTCTGTTTAAATTTTTTGAGTGTTCTTGTATAATTTATTACATTTTCACATGAACCAACAGAAACAACTTTAAAATCCTTATATATTTTTTGATAAAATTTTTTATCATAATCCTCTACAGATTCTACAAATAAAATTTTATCTTTTTTTGATCAGATAATTTGCAATATCAAGTCTTCTGGAATATCTTCATTTTCAAGTTTTTCTATTTCCCATTGGTCCTTATAATTAAAAGATTTTATTCGGAATTTAGTACAA
The DNA here is from genome assembly GCA_937950065.1 of uncultured bacterium. The sequence continues at coordinate 3,405 of CALFEN010000253.1, forward strand.
TTTATTCTTGATTGAACAAAATCTATGTTATGAGAGATATATACAAACGAACAATCAAGTCTTTCTGCTTCTATAAAGTCCCATAATTCAGTTAAAATAGAATGATTTAAATAAGTTTCTCATTCATCTACTATGATAATTGAATTTTCTTTAAAACACATACATTTTATTATAAAATATAGACAAGCTCTTTCTCCATCTGATAAATTTTCTATATCATATTCTTCATTATCATCTACTATTTTTATTTTTCAATTTATAATCTTACAGGTTTTATTAATAAATATTTTTCACCAAATTTCAAAGATTTTTTCCGCCTTTGTTTTTGGTCTATTGTATGGTGAAGTTTCATCGTACTCTCTACTTGCTTCAGCATGTTCTCTTTCATCGTTCCTTAATATCGCTTCTAAATTTGCATCAAAATCGTCTTGTATCCGATTATTTGTAGATATGGTAGAATGGGATAAAGATATACTTCAACGTCAAGGAGCTTGAACTACTTGTAAACTTGTATTTAAATTTTCGTCGCTTTTCCCTTTAAAATTACCTTGATATATTGTTAAGTTTTTTTGAGAGGTAATTATTTCACTATTTTTTTTATTTGTATTAAATATAGCTCTAGCTATATATGATTTCCCTGCTCCATTAGTTCACAAAATAGCACAATTTTTTGTGTCAAAATTTAAAGAATCTTTTCAATAATTAATTTTCATTTAAATATATGAAGTATAAAGTATTTATAAAATAATATATCCTATTTATATAAAAAAACAAGAAAACTTTCACTTAAAATACATTTTAAGTAGAGAGTTAATTTTCAAAACAAAAAATATATTTGACAAAATAGAAAGAAAAATATATAATAAATATAATGGATTTATTATGAAAAAATAGATGACAAAGAAAGAAGTGGTAGTATATGTATTAAAGATGCTGAAAGAGGAAGGAGTGCAGATATGAGAGTGATTACTGGAATTTGTGGAATATAGTAAATATGTAGATGACAAAATAATACAGACCGTCCTGGATACAATGAATAAACATTTGAATAAATCAGTAAGAGAAGACAGACTAAGGAATATGTATGTATGAAGACAAATGCTATTGAAAATAAAAGAGAAAGAAGATGAAGAGAATATGGATTTTGAAGATTTGTTAAATAATATCTAAAATAAACATAAAAATTAAAGATGTCATGAAGTGAAAAGTTTATTAAGAAAATAGATTCAGACAATAGCGGAGATATATCTACAAAAGAGTTAGAAAAATTTTTTGATGAAAAGAATAGAAATTTCAAAAAGAATGTAAAGATTTTTTCAGAAACATACACAAACAAAGAAAACTTAAGTGAATTGAAAAAGGCACTAAAGATGCCGTTAACCCAAGAATTAAATGATGTGATAAATAAATTAAAAAACTGAAATGATATTAAGACACTTAATCCATTTGAAATAAGAATGGTGCAGTTATACAGAATGGTAATACTCTGAGATGAAACAGCACAAATCACAGGTGAAATGCAATGATGAGTAATGAATAAAGATTATATTTTTCTAATGCAGTGTTTAAATAAAGGCACTACTGAACCACAACTTCCAACAGATATATATCCACAGACAAATAATGATAAATTTACAGATGATTTATTACAGCCAAAAACTCCAGACCAAAGAGCCGATGAAATATTAAAAAAGCCAAGGATAGATGCGGATACTGCTCAAAGAATGTATGTTAAAGATAGAATAAAAAGCGGAAATCTTGATTGAGTGGATTATATGAGGAAATGATTTATGAAAAACTGAAACGATGAAAATATACTAAATGAAGAACTGGAAAATAGTATAATAGAAGACAACAATAATGTTGATATAAACAAGATAAAAGAAGTATTATCTAGTCCTAAGACAGAAAAAGCTTTAGCAGAATTAGTTGAATGAAATGAAAATGGGATTAGAGAAATAATCACTAATTTTGGGATACAAAATCAGAGTGATATAACCATGGACGGCACTATGATAGAAGACAATAAAGTAGAGAAAATAATAAATAGACTTAAAGAGATAATAAAACATATAAAAGAACAAGCCGAAAAAGAGTTGAAAGACTGACAAGTAAAACAACAAATAAAGAATGAATTTTTGGCAAAAGCATTCCCTGGTAAAACAGATTTCACAGAAGAAGAAAACAAAAATATAGATGAAAATATGGACATTATCATCGAGCAGTTGATACAGGATAAGATAATCACAGATATGAAATTATGTATCAGGACAAACTTGCTGAAACATACGATCCAAAACAATGAAAGTTTGAAAACAGATAAAGTCGTTGATAAATATGCAGAAATACAATGAATTGGTAGAATTTCAGATGAATCTATGCATAATATTTGAGAGATTTCCAAGGAAATAGCTACAGAATGAGCTATGATTTTGATAACAATGTGAGTATGAACCATAGTAGCAAGACTATCAGTTTCAGCTTTGAGAATGTGAATAAATACATACAGGACAGCCAGATGACTTGAAGTATTAAACAATACTATAAGACTTTGAAATCTATGAAAAAATATGCTGGTATGAAGCGAAGTACTTGCTTCATGAGTATGACTAAATATATGAACTAGTATTTGAGAATGAGTATTCAGGAAAATAATTTGAGAAAATTTTGACACACAAGAAGTAATGCATAACATAACAAACTTTGAAAATAATATGATGAGTATAGCATTTGCCTGAGGAATGAGATGATTTGCAGTATGAGAACATATGGCACTGAGCGCTTTAAAAACTAAAATGAATCCTACTGAAACTATAATGAAAGTAGTGAAACATTGAATGAAATGAGCAGAAGCTTGAGCAATAAATTTCATAGAAAACGACATCATACCATTTACTTTTGAGTGATGAGAAACAAAAGAATGGACTGTATGAAAATATATGAAAGCACTATGACTGGTGTATGCATACAGCTATGTAAATAAAAAATGATGAAAGATTAATGACAGATTAGAACAAATAGAACAAAAATGATGAAAAATCCTCTGAGCTAAAATAAAAGAACTTATAGTGAAAGAAGAAGGATCATTTAATATAGTATTGTGATTACCAAACAATAAATCAGTTATATTAAACCAAAATTGACAGGAAATAGATAGAGAAGGAAATGTAATCCCAAAAGAGAATGTAGTATTGTATTGAGCAAATAACCAGCCGTTGAAACAGGAAGCTAAAGAACCATGAGTATTGTTTGACCAATATGGGAAAGTGATACCAGTCACTGAGAATAAAAAACCTGAACATAAAAACCATGAAGACCCTGCCAAACATCCATTAGAGCCAGAAGTAAGAGTTAACTTATTGAAATTAGCATTAAAAGATGAAAAGATATTTACCTCATTTAGAGAATGAATTAAAAGCGGGAATCTGGAGGAAAAATTGGATAGACATATGTTAAAAGAAAGACTTGAAGAGATAGTAAACAAAGAGAATCACGGACACAAAAAAATAGAAATCACAGAACATCAGGTAGAAAAACTATATTTGAAGCTGGAAGAAATAAAAGAGATAGTAGTAAAATCAAATAACCTACAACAAGAACTTGAAAAACTTTTGAAAGATGAAAACATAACTCCTAAAAATACCAAAGAATATAATAATATCATCAGAGATATAATAGAGTTAGGTGTAGAAATAAGAGAATCATTACTAAAACCTAACGAAAAAACATTTAGAGATTAAAATAATAATTATGACTAAAGAAATTATCAATCAAGGGAAGGAATTAGAAACGGTTGAATCAAAATTTAACAAAACTAAAGAAATCATAGAAAAAATCTATGGTAAAGATATTGAAGTTAAATTAATAGAAATTGACTGAAAAAAATTGATTACAATGTGATATGTAAACAATTGAAGAATTGAACAATTTTGGAGTTTAGATTGATACGATATAGCAACAAGATGAAATTGAATAGACATATATTTTTTGGTACTAAAACAGTTATGAATAAATGAAGAAGTTTTTAAAGAATTAACTAAAACAGATATTAAAAAATTATACCATACTTATTTAAAAATGTCTTATTTTTATGATAGATTAGACATTTCTGGATCTATCAGTCCTAAAAGTAAAAGACATTACAATCATGAGAATATTAGAGATTATTCTCTTATAAATAGTCCATTTATGACAATGTTTGATTTTGCATTAATTAAATCATTATGAAGATTTGATAAAGATTCCTTTAAAGATGATAATGACAGGGAAGAGGTATTAAAAAAGAAAAAGGCAGAACTGAAATACTGGATAAAAAATTGAGTAGATGATGTTGATTTATTTATTATGCCGAAATTTTTACCTGACTATGCTATAGCTGATAAAAAACAAGCAAGAGATATCGTCACAAAACATGGACAATTACTAACAAATAAAAAAATCATCACAAAAGAAAATATTGATTTTATACTAAAACAATGATTAATTACCGAAGACGAAGCTAATGAATACAATAGGCTAATAGAAGAAAGAGATAGTAAAAAAGATATTGATAAAGACTTAGAAAAACTTAAAGGTAAAGTTTCTAATAATTAAAAACAATAATGACTGAAAATTTAAATAACCCCCAAAATCAATTAAGTGAAAAAGAAAAATATTTGCAAACAGAAATTTTAATAAAAAACTATTATAAAAAAGCAGATATTGATATTAATTTAATAGAATTATATTGAAAAAAAATAATTTCAGTAGATAAAAACAAAGATTGAATAATTGACTCATTCCGAAGTTTGGATTGATATTTTTTATATTGAAAGTGAGAGTTCTTTGATACATATTTTCTTGTATTAAAAAAATTGTGACTTACTGATGACGAGGTTAAAGATATATGAAAAAAAGACAAAAAAGAATTATACAATACATACATGAAAATGGGATATTTTTATGACAGAGAAATGGTATGAGGACTTATATGATGAACAGAGAAATTGAGTAAAGACATAGTAAATTACTATTCTCTATTACATAGTCCATTTTTTACATTACTTGATTTCGCGAACTTTCAAGCAAAATGACTAATAGATAAAGATTCCTTTAAAGATGATAATGACAGGGAAAATACATTAAAAGGGAAAAAGGCAGAACTGAAATACTGGATAAAAAATTGAGTAGATGATGTGGATTTATTTATTATGCCGAAATTTTTACCTGACTATGCTGTAGCTGATAAAAAACAAGCAAGAGACATTGTCACTAAACATGGACAATTACTAACTAATAAAAAAATCATCACAAAAGAAAATATTGATTTTATATTAAAACAATGATTGATAACTGAAAACGAAGCTAATGAATACAATAAACTAATAGAAGAAAGAGATAATACAAAAAATACACAAAAAAAATTAAGCAGTCTTAAAGATAATATTTCTATGTCTTAAATTTTTCAGATTTCGGGGGTTAAGGGAAAGGGAAATAAAATATTTATACATAAAAAACCCTTATTTATCTGAGATATTTATTAAATTTTAATATCAAGACTCTTGAGAGAAATAAATCTCTATTTAGATTGTATTATTACGAATATTATTTATTAAATCAATTAATTTTCAGCATATCTTTAACTCTAACTCCTGAATACGATTCCATCATCTTTCATACCGTAATAGAGTTTGTAATTTAATGAGCTTTTGGAGTCTATTACTTACCTTTTTCAAAGTTCATATATATCTTTTTGTTGACCGACTCATATTATGATCCATTCGGACTACAATAAAATCAATTTGTCTATGAATTAGATAGCAAAAATCATTAAAATCTCTATAGGTTGCGAAGTAATAATTGTTATAGTTTAATAAAGGTTCATTTAGAATTTTCTTTAATGTCTTTTTAGTTGTAATTCTAGACCATAAGTTTTGGTAGACTACCTTATCTAACTCTTCTAATACTGAATCAGCATCACAAAGCTTCCAATTAACTAAAATTCTTATAAAAAGATTTCTTTCTTCCCTCCTAGATCTCATCTTTGGGTTATACTTTCGTGGAATTTGCTCTTTTTTTATCGCCATGGTTTTTTATTTAAAATAATTAAAATAAGATTTTACACTTCTTACCTATAGAAACTCAACAAATTTCAACAAATATCAAAAATGATGTTTTTTGGGTCTTTTTAGGATTTTTTTTTATAAAGGGGGGGTGTAAAAATCATAGATATGCTAGTGCATAAGTATTATATCCCATTTTATGCATGGAAATTTGGACCCACTTCAGTGCCACTAGACTATAAAAAAATAATAGCATTTTTTAGTAATTCACAGTTCTGAAGTGTCTTATCTAGGCATAAAAAATTGATTAATTCAAAGATTTATATAAAATCTTTAAAATACATAAAATTTAGTTTTAATAGTTCATAACTATTGTTTCTTCATTAAAGTCTTAATTTGAATATATTTACATTTTTTTTATTTTCCAAAAGCTCCTTATCCCGACTTAATAAAACAAGCTTCTCAAGTAGGATTTTATATTTTTTTAATAAAATAATCATTTTAAATTGTTTTTCAATAGAAAAAATATATATTAATATATTTTATTAATAATTTTTTTAAGATGACTGAAAAAAATGGAAGATGACAAAAGACGAATTGACCAAAACATCCTAAAATATCACGAACTATTGTATATAAAATGGCTTATTTACGAGAACCTTTTCAAGAAGAGTATGATCGTTTCCGTGAAACAGAAAATGATAGAATATTAATTTCCAATATTGTTTGAGAGATACTTAAAAAGGGGAAAAATTTTACTAAAGATGATTTAAGACATATATTTGCTTTTCTTCCTGAAGAATATAGAGAAAAAATGGAATTAGGTCTCCAGGATATAGAAAAGGTATTAACAAATGGAAATGAAATTTTTGATAAAGATACCTTAGAAAAGATTTTACAATCTTATTCAAAAAAGAAAATATTGCTTTCTAATGTCGTAAAAATACTTATGGAGAGAGAAAAAACAATCAAAAAAGACAAATTAACAGAAAAATTTCTATTAACTTTAAAGGATTTTTGATTGGAGTACAAAGAAAACGGAGAAGAGATTATGATAAAAGTTTTTGATTTTATAAGATTGAGTATATTTCAGTCTTTTTTTGAAATTAATAGAAATCTTAGATTATCTAAAGAATTATTTAAAAATTTTAATAATAGATATGAAGGGGAAATAGATTTATTATATTTTTTTATATGGAAAGCTTTGTGATGATGTTCTATTAATGTTTATATTATTTGAAAAGAACCATTTCTTCAGGAAGGAAAAAAATTTGAACTCAATAAAAATCAAGATTTTCAAGAAGATTTTACGATTATAAATTTTAATAGGATTTTAAACAAAGTTACTGATTCTAATAATTTTACTGCAAAGGATAATCCTGTTTTTTTAACTGATGATTTATACTCTCTTTTTGGAAAAATAATTGATAATAGATATCTAAAAAAAAGAGTTGTGATAAATTTTGATTCTAAGCAAAATTTAAAAGATATGGTAATTTATGGTGAAGCAGACATTGGTAGATATAAAGAGCTAAATAAAATAATCAAATATTGAGAAATTGGGATAAAAAAGCATAAATGAGAATCAAAGTGCGTTGTAATAGAAGAAAAACATAGATTCTCTTGAAATAATAAAAAAAATGAATAGTAATTATTTACTCCCTACCATAGGAGATTTTTATAAAGCTTTTCTCTTCAACTAATCCTCACTATAGGAAAGCAAAGAGCTAAGCGAGAATTTATGGAAAGAACTTCCGGAGAAGCCCTATATGAACTTATAGAAATTTTTATGCAAATCGATTTAGATGAGGATAAAGATGAAAAAGCCTAAGGGGCTTTTTTGTTAGATAAAAAATAATATAATAATATTTTTTTTAGGGTCTTCCCCAGTTGACAATGTATTTAACATCGTTATACTGACAATATGAAG
>CALFEN010000254.1 GCA_937950065.1 uncultured bacterium
CTGCATAACGAAAAACCAAATAATTTTGGATTTATAATATAATCTGTAATTTTTATTATCTTCTCTTTGAACTTATGAGTTTCAGGGATTCACTTAATATATGAAAAAATATGTTTTCTAAATTCTATAGAACTTTTTAGAGAATTTTTTATCTCATTATCCAAAGTATCGTAGCTTCTAATTATCTCGTGCAAATCTTCAAGTCCTGGCATATTTAAAATATTATTCTCAAAACTTTGTGTTTTAAACCAAATTTCAAATGCTATCATCATATCCAGATGCTGGATTATTGTTTCTCATTTTTCATATAAATCCGGGGTATGAGATGTAAAAATCCATGGATTACCAATACTTGCCTGCCCTATCATTATACCGTCCAGATTCCCAAGTCTGGCAGCTATATCATCGTAAGTTTTGATTCATCAGTTGCCAAAAATCTGACAATCAGTGATTATACTAGACTTTAAATCATAAATAAACTGCCAGTCCACGTCACCGCTATGTCATTGTTTAAATGTTCTCCCATGCAGGGAAATAAAATCACAATATTTGCTTGCCTGCAGTACAAAGTCAAACTGCTCTGCCCTATCACTTGTATTTAATCAGGTTCTAGTCTTGATACTAAATTTAGTATTGACTACCTGCCTAAGTTTTTTGATGATTTCCAGTGTAGAGACTTTGTCCTTGAGCATACCACTGCCGCTGCCGTGAGCTACGACCTTGGGAGAAGGACATCCAATATTTAGTTCTATCCCAAAAGGATTATATTTTTTTTGTAAATCAATAGCCGTATCTATCAGATATTTTTCTTTATTTCCAAAAATCTGAAAAATTAATTTCTTTTCATTCTCTGTATCCAAAATATGTTTTACTACAGCTTTAGGATTATGTATATATCAGTCTGCAGACATAAACTCTGTAAAAAGATATAATTCATTTTGAGTATTGTCATTGTATCTGTCAAAAATTTGTGCAGTGATAAGCCTAAAAGCTGCGTCAGTAATCCCGTCCATAGGAGCTAAACAAAATTTCATTAATTTCTTATAAAATAATAACTATAAAAAAATATATAATTTTAATTAAATATTTATATGAAATATTGATAAAAATTCAATAAAAAAATAACTATAATCCTGAAATTCAAGTAAAATATAAAGCGAAAATTTTAATCGTAATGCTACTCATATTTTTCCATAAATTTATCTATCAGTATTTTTATCTTTTCATAAAGGTCATCTAACTTACCAGAAGATTGCACTTCCTTGAGTCAGTGCTGCCTAATAAACGGCTGAAATGATCATTCAAAATCTTCCTGTATATAATGCATAATAGCTTCCATTTTATCCAAAGCCTTCACAAAACTGGCCTCATTGCTTTTTTGAAATTCATAGTCTTCTCGGGAAGAATAAATTTCATCTGCTAAATCCTGTGGCAAAGTCTGCAGCAAGATTTTTATCTGCAAAATTTCTTTTTGATTTTTTTCTTGCGTGGTGATTTCTCAATTGTAAACCAATGAAACATCTATATCTCCTGTCATAGCCTCTGCCAGATCATGAACAAGTGCTATTTTTATGACCTTATTTACATCAAGTCATCTGTTTTTATCCTGTGCAAGTAAAAATGCCAGCATTGTAAGCCTTCGACTATGGTCTGCTACACTGTCTCATTTTTTATTTTTTACCTGGGAATATCTTATTTCTTTTTTGAGACTATTTATAGCAGCTACGAACTTGATAACTCTACTAACATCGTCGTCAGGCAGTAAAGTTGATATATCCATTTTAAATATTTTTTAATTATAAATTTCCTTACTTATAATAAATACAGTAAAAAAATCAATATGTTTGAAACAAAAAAACAGGCAGTGCCTGTTTAATATTTCATTACTGAAAAATCTCGTCCCTCTAGATTTCTCTTTCACATCTTTTCTCTGGTTCCTTTACTTTTATAGCAAAAGAAGCTATACGTGCTGCACATTTCTTATTTTCTTTCATAGATTTGGTAATTATTGCTCTAGCTAGATAAGAAGCATTTATAGCAGGTTCCAATACAGCACGAACACTCGTTGCAAAAGAATCCCAATTTACTATATCTCAATTTTCATCAGGGTTTTCAATATCTTTTAAAATCTCTTCTCCGTCATCTTTTGCAACATCGCTAGTGATTTTAGGAATTTTAATATCAACTCAATTAAAGCATAGGGAAATATTTTCTCAATCTTTGGTATAATTCATACAAACCAATCAGGTAGACAATGATAAAGTAATGTAAGGATTTGATATGTCCGGACGCTTCTTTTCAAGACCTTTTAAATATATTTTCATTACCGGCCTTTTTTTATCAAACATATGAATTTCTACAGTATTTTCTCATACGGTATAAATATATCTACTATCTACAGCTTTCAGCAAAACAAAAGTATCTTCTTTAGTTTGAGAATCAATATCTTGCACCATTACATTACCGCTAGGTAATCTACTAATTTTACGAGTTGGAAAATTTAACATTTTAATTAATTTTAGTAAGATAAATAATTTTATATAGTCTTTTTACTTAAAAAGTCAAGATTATTTATATGGTTAGATATACGAAGTCGTCATTGATAAATCTTAACAAACAAAAACTACAATACAAAATTATTAATAGATAAATTTCTAGAAGAATTTATTCAAAAAAAATTATAATCTTTTTGACAAAGAATATCTAATTTCCTTAAATTTTATTTTATAATTCATTTGAAAAAGATTATATAATCTTTATAATGTCAAAAATTTTATTATTTTTGAATAATAATGATAAAATACATATTGATATTTTTATTTGCTATACTAATAGGCTATATTTGAGTAGCATTCTTCAAAAAGATAAAACTGCTGGACAAACCTGGTCCTGATATTATCCCTACGAGAAAGCCTGTGCCGCATATCCAGTGAGTAGTGATGATTATATGATTTTTATTAAGTATCGCCATCTTTTTCCCTCAGTACTTTCTGGACAAAAACATAAATTCATTGTTCATATGATCTATAATACTTGGTGTGGTAACCACTATAGACGCCTTCAAAAAAACAAGTATAAAATTTAGATTATTGATACAAATAATAGTTATATGTATGGCATTTTTCCTTTCTTGAGTTGGACTCAACGAATTTGTAATGCCTTGATTTGGCGAAATAAAATTTCCTATGATAATATGACTTATACTCACAATTGTATGGTTTGCGTGATTTATGAATGCAATAAATTGGTTTGACTGAATAAATTGACTTGCAAGCGGAGTCTCATCTATATGATTTTTGACTATATTTTTACTCATACATTTTGTAGTATACAAATCAAACCCTGATATCACTCCGGAAAAATACCAGATATTACAACTTGTAAGTAATGTATCCTTTATATTATTTGCATTTTCTACAGTATACAGCTTTATAGAATTCAAACCATGGTGAGTGCTCAGAGACGTAGGTGTTATGTTTTTATGATTTTCTCTGGCATATTTATCGCTTTTATGATGAGCCAAGATATGAACAATATTAGTAGCTCTTTCACTTGTAATATTTGACAGTATCTGGGTTTTTATAAACAGAATCTGGATTATGAAAAAATCTCCTATGAAATGAGATTTTACACATCTCCATTACAGATTGCTAGCATTAAAATGGAACAGGACAGAAGTAAGATTTTTTATATGGATTTGGTCTTTATTTTTTATGATAGTCATGATACTTCAATGAGACAACAGATTCAATAAAATAATTATCTTTATTCTTATGTTGTTGTTATTTTTCGGACTAAATGTATACCTCTTTTGGATAAAAAAACTACCTTTTGAATATCAAATACTGAAATGATGAAAAAAAGTAGAAAAAACAGATAATATCTGAAGATGAACATAAATTTAATAAGAAATACATCTTATACCAAAATCATGAAATTTTTTGCAGTTAATACATAATTAAAACTACTCTCCATTGAATTATAATCATATTAGAATATTTGAATTAATTTTTACTTGAAAACCCCAAAAAAAGCTATAAAATATATTAATTTTTATTCTTAAATATAAGCAATGAAAGAATTTTTTAAGTGATTTAAAATTGGAGCTGGAATATTCGTATTTTTATTTTTAGCTACATTTTTGACTTATATTACTATCAAAGCTCGGCAGTCTACTAATCCTTGATTAACAGACTCTACTCCGTCCGCCTTGTACACCAACAGTAACGAAACATTGACCGCAGCAAAACGAAACAACATGGCAGACAGAGTACTATGACTCAATAACGTAAGAATAAAAGTGGTTACCTGAACAAGCATATCTACGTATGGAACAACCGCTCTAGCACATTGACTAGATCGAACCAAAATATTAGCAATAGATTGTTCTTATTATGCCCATTCCATATTCCGGCATCGGTGATGGTCATCTACAGTGGATCGTGGTTTACAATTTAATAGTACATCTATACTACTAACATGTAGCGGAAACGCTGATACTGAATGTCTCAACCAACCTATTAGATGTGTTGTATTTTATACAAACTAATTTCTCGGACAACACAAACTAAACTATAATAAAACTTCTTTAGTATATATTTTTTATTTTAATAGCAATATTCATCAAAAGTTTAAAAAATTTTTTGACAAAACAAGACTTACTGATTATAATTTAGGTTAATATACAATTTTTTATTCAAAGAATTTATAATGAATAAACCTAAACAAAATGTTGATTGAAATTCTCCACCCAGAAATAGTAATGGCACAGTCAAAGGCAATACCCAGCATGATCTAGGAATAACTTTATCAGACAATCCTTGAAATAAATTTCCTAATTACGAAAAATATAAAAATTTAAAAAAAGTGATAGAGACTAGACAACTCTTAATAGAAAGTCTAAAACAACAAGATATCAATATAGATAGATTAAAGTCAATAATCTATGAGTTCTTGGTATATAAGAATAAACATTTCGAAATAAAAGACAAAACATGAGGATTTCGTGCTAAAACATGGTACGAACAAGCACGTAATAAAATAGAAGAGTACTGCGAAAGCAACTGATTTAAAGTCTCTACAAATCCTGGCTGGTGTGGTATAAATACAAATCCAAATAATAAAATAAATACTGATGTAGATCTCAAAATCTATACAAGCATACCAATAAATTCTTATACATTTTTACAGTATATCCCAAGACTTGCAAATTATCTAAAACTTTTATCCCAAAAATCTGGAGATAGTATAAGTATAAAATTCCCTTACAGTTTCACTGCATTTGCGTTTCACAACGATTCTTTAGTTATCCATTTCAATAGACAAGAAAACACAAACGAGATAATGTTCATAATAAAAAAATGGCTGCAGGAATTCAATATCCCAGAACAAATTAGAGAACTCAACAGAGCCAGATTTGCAGGGGATAAATGATGAAAAAGTTTTTCCCAACTTTTAAGTACAAATATTACCAACTGGCTATTACAAAATAGATGAAAGATTGATGATGAAACATTAGTAGAACTTGCTATACATTACACTATACAATTTGCCCAAAAGGGTCCAAGAATTATTTCTTAAAAAAACTTTATATTCCCAAAGACCATATTGAAAATTAAATAAAAATGCTTATAAATATTTTTTATTTAATCCTTTGAATAACATGGAATGTAATCATCACCATCATCACCACGATTCAGCATGAACCGCTTTTGTATGAGTTATATCAAATACTTTTTTAGTAATATTAAAATTTATAGTATGATTTATGACAGGAAGCGTAAGTATCATAAGCGAAGCTTTTCATACTTGTATGGATCTTATTTCTGCGTTTATAGGATTTTTTAGTATAAAATTTGCAAAAAAATCTCCTGACGAAAACCATAATTATGGCTACGGCAAAATAGAAGCTCTATACTGAATATTAGAGTGACTAGTAATATTCCTTGTAGTATGATTGATACTTTATGAATCTATAGAAAAAATAATAAACAGCGAACCTATAGAATCCATATGACGAGGATTTTGAGTTATGATTATCAGCTGAATAGTAAATTTTTTTGTATCACAGAGATTCTTGTCTGTTGCAAAAAAAAATAAATCCATAGCACTAGAAGCTGATGCTCTACATATACGCAGCGACACATACAGTTCTATCGGTATAAGTATTGGACTTTTATTGATATGGATCACCTGATGGCAAATATTAGATCCAATTATTGCTATATTAGTATGAATTTTTATAGCATACAAAGCCCGAGCTATACTAAAAAAATCTTTTCTTATATTGATGGATGCCAGCCTGCCAAAACAGGATATAGATAAGATAAAACAAATAATCTTAAATGAAAAAGATATACATTGAGTGGAAAATATTTTCAGTAGAACAGTCTGATCTATAATATTTTTGGAGTTTGACCTAATAGTAGAAGATATAAAGATATCTCAAGCAAATAATATAATATCAGAAATAATAAAAGACATAAAAAATTATTATCCAGATATACAGACAAGGATTCAGTTGATAACAAAAAAAAATATATTGTAAGAAAACATATTGTAAAAAAGATAAAAAAAATTATAAATGTATTATATATTTTATCAAAAAAGATCTACTATGAAAAATAAATATCTTTTATCAGGGATTACCGTCATAGCTCTAGCAATATTAATTTATCTTGCATTTCAAAGTTCTACAAGTTGAAATTGAAACAATAACAAGTCAACTGATACCAAAAACATTCCTAATAATTCTGGGAAAGTTGAGGAGATAGATAATTCTAAAACAATAGAGACTTGAGATTCTTATACAGAAAATTGAAAAACAAAATCCAATAGTATATATTTCAAAATGAAATGAGACAAGATATATGTTCATGATATCACAGAACGTATACGGAGACAGATCAGCATAAAAAATTCTGATTGAAGTTGAAATGTCAGCAAAATAGATTATGATAGTTTCCAAGAAGATTTTAATTCCTTTGCGCAAGACAAAAATAGCGTTTATTATTGTTGACATTGATGATATTGTCAAAAAATGAAATTTTTTGATCCTCAAACGTTTAAATTTTTTGACGAAGACTATTATCAAAGTAAAAATAAAATATATCTATTTGATATAAATAAAACCCCTGAATGAAAAGATATAGCTATTACCTGAATAAATATCAATAAATTCAAAACATTAGGCTACTGATTTGCAAAAGATGACAAAAATATTTATTATTATTGAATAGCATTAGAGAATAAAAATATTGATATTAGTACTTTTTCTCTTTTAAACCCCTACTATTATAAAGACAAAAATCATGTCTATACAGCAACCTGAAACATGGATGAGGGCATCAAAATTATTAATCTAAATTGAGCAGACTCAAAAACATTTCAAGTATTCAAAGACAATTATATCAAATATGCTAAAGATAAAAACCATGTTTATATTGCCTGAAAATCAAATAACAATCTAGATCCAAGTTCATTTGAGATACTGACATGAGATGATAGACTCACATATGGAGAGATAGTTAAGGACAAAAATCATGTTTATTCTTGTGGTAGTCTGTTGTTAGACTCCAAATGCATACCCTTTACTGGAGTAGATTCTTCCACTACTAAATTAGTATCGCAGGGACTATTAAAAGACAAAAATTGAATCTATGACCTTGGTCTCTGAAAAAAGATAAATAACAATCTTATAGATATTGCAACATTTGAGCAATTAAATTATTATTACTATAAAGATAAAAATAAATTTGTATTTGGTTCGGAGATTAAAGCT
>CALFEN010000255.1 GCA_937950065.1 uncultured bacterium
TTAAAACTGTTTATACTTCATCAGTTATTGTCTATTGCAGAAATTTCTTTAGCACTGTCATTTATCACTAATTTATCTCCAAAAGAAGGTATTTGATCGGTTTCTCTAGTAATAAAAGAATAAACATCGTTACTATTTCACAAAGCGAAACTAGGGACAGTGATTATTAGTCCATTTGAACTGTCCTGCACAAGTCAACCCTGACTAGGTGTAATAGGAGTAATATTTGTTTCATTATAATTTCAGTTGTAGCTCAATGTATAACTTAATACAGTATTGGAAGATATATTTCAAATAATCTCTTCTTTGGAATCATGTCAGTCAGCTTTTATTATTATCTTCCATAATTTTCCTTGCGGCACTGTAAAATTAAAATTACCATCAGAGTCTAATTTTTGTCCGAGCCAGTCTTGAGTATTATGTCCATTATCATCTATTCACTGTAAACTCACAAATCATTGTTCTGCCAAAGATATAGCTCATGATGAAGAAACTACACTACCAGAAATATTTACTGTATTTGATATTCCGGTAAGAACAATACTTCCTGTAGCAAAATAATTTCATGTAGCATAAACTACAAGTCAGCTGTTGAAATATACGTCATATCAAGTTTTCCTAGCCTTGAGAGTATAATCTCAAGATTTCAATTTTATATCAAAATTTCATGTAGAATCTGTTTTCTTTGAGATCATATAATTATTTGTTTTATCCACAAATTCAAGGATTACATCAGACAACGCGTTTGAATTGTTGTCTACTACAGTTCCACTTAAATCAGCAAATTGTGTAGGGACAGTGATTGTCTGGACTATACTTTGATTTACAGCAAAACTGCCTGATGAGTAAACATCTCAAAGACCTACAACTCTGACTTTGAGAGAGTAAGTCCCTCCAGGAATATCGGAGAATGTATAGCTTGTATTATTTTGGATTTTTTTACTTATTCAAATATTATTTGTATAATCATAAAGGTCTATTACCCAGACAAGTCCTGTCATATATGAAATATTTGTGAAATCTGCTCAACTCAAATTTAGGTTGAGAGAATAAGGCATAGGAACTACAAAATCACTCAAAGTGCCATCACTGCTTCATACTATCAAAGTCTTTTGTCATATAAAACCATATTTATCATTATAAGCTTTAACATAATAAAGTCCGTTGGATAAGTATAAATTGTAAGCACCTGAACCGTCAGTTGTAGTTTGGAATATTTTGGTAAAGTCTCCAAGTACAG
>CALFEN010000256.1 GCA_937950065.1 uncultured bacterium
GTGAAGAATGTTATAACAAGGAAATCTACTAAATAACTTTGTAAAATCTAAAAGATGGAAAATTAAAAGTCGCAATGCGACTTGTGAAGAATGTTATAACAAGGAAATCTACTAAATAACTTTGTAAAATCTAAAAGACGGAAAATTAAAGACACAATGTGTCCTGTGAAGAATGTTATAATAAGGAGATCTATTAATAATTAAATATATTACGGATTTATCCAAAAATTTTTTCATAAAAATATAAATGTACAAAAAAAAGACTTGATGAAAAAATAAAAAACCTTATAATAAAATATTCTTATTTTGAATAATGTGTTATACTTTTTGCTTTTTGCATTATACACAGACCGATATTTAATCAATAATAATTTAAAGAATGATAAAACCTATACAAAGTGCTTGATGAATTGTTTATTTTATGGATAGAGATGGTAAACCAAAATTTTTGCTTTTAAAAAGATTTGCATTGTCAAAAAAAGTGGAATGGGTAGCCCCAAAATGAAAAATAAAATGAAATGAAGATCCTTCAGAAACAGCTTTAAGAGAAATTTGCGAAGAGATATGAGCCACTAGAGATAATTTACTAATAAAACAACGGTTAGGCGATATTATATTATCACTGCACAGTGAAGATAGATGAAATCTTGATAAAGAAATATCTTATTTTTTGGTGCAATATATTGGGAATCCAAAAAATTTAAATGTAGAAAAACAAGAATGATATCTATGACAATTTAAATGGGCAAATATAGAAGAAGTCTTAAAACTCGTATATTATCAAAATCTCAGGGAAATATTTAGACAGTGATACAATATTATTTGCAAAAAAAATAATTTAAATTAGATTTATTTTTTGATAAAATAATAATGATAAAGACTATTTACTATGGACACAGTTTCGTAGAAATACAGACTGATTTTGGTTCTATTATTATAGACCCATTTTTGGATTTTGAATGATCAACATCTGACGTCCAAGATTTCACCACAAAAAATATTAAAGCTATAATACCTACTCACTGACATGAAGATCATTTGGGTCTTACAATAGATATAGCGAGTAGAACTGGTTCTATGATAATATGAATGGCAGAACTTATGAATTATCTCAAAAACAACGAGAGATACTACAATATTCATAAAATGAATATTTGATGAGAGTACGATTTCGGTGATTTCAAAGTAAAACTTGTAAATGCTGTACATTCTTGACGTATGCCAGATGGTTCTTATTGTCAGCCATGTGGAGTAATTATTAAGATATGAGATAAGACTATTTATCATGCAGGAGATACAGCGTTGACCTATGATATGAAACTTCTAGGTGAGTATGAAAATATTGATTTAGCTTTTCTGCCAATATGAGATAATTATACTATGTGAACAAAAGATGCAGTAATAGCTACAGGTTTTATAAAGCCAAAGGTTGTAATTCCTATACATTATAATAGTATGAACGTAATAATGACTGATCCTAGCGAATTTGCAAGACAGGTGATGGCTTGAAATCTTGCCACTCCCAAAGTGCTAAACCCATGACAAGAATTTATACTACAATAAAGATAAGTTTTCTATAATTCCAGTTTTTTCTATTTTATTCCCGTTTTAAAATGATTTATAAAATTTAAATCATTTTTTTATTATTTTTTGGTGGATAAAAAATAATGACAGAATGTTCTAAAACTATCTGTAAATATTTTTGACAAATTTTGTTTTTTGGATAAAATATATTTAATATTTATAAATAAAAATAAAAAATGACAGGATTTGAACAAACACGTATATGAAGTCAGGAAATTATATTAGATGATAATATTACTTCTCAAGAGAAGACGGCAATCGAAAGTGCTAGTATTCCACAATTGCAAATTGCTATGAAAGATATTAAGCTTGCTTGATTTCAGTTGAAGTACTTGATAGATCAAGTAGAAGGATGAAATAAAACAATTGCAAAACAATTATGAAGAATAAAAGAAGCCCACCTAAAAAAAGAGGTTATAGCTATATTACAGATATATTGTAGAAATAAGAATATATATGACGGACCAATAGATGGTCTATTGATCAAAGATTGACAGGATACACAGTTTTGTAAATTGATAATGAGTTTTGATAAAAGTAGAAGACCAATTTCAACGCCTAGCGGTCATCCAGCATGAGTGCCTTCTCCAAGTGCAGAAACCGGAAGATGACAATCTTTGTCAGAAGAAGAAATGATAAGTATTACATGGCAATGAGGAGATATCGAAACTAAATTAAGAGAGCATCATCTAGAGAAACAAGATGCTTCAAGTTTCCCAAATTGACTAAATGCATATGGAAAATTTGAACAACATTGATGAAAGCGTATATTTAGATGAGTAGTTGTTTATAACAATAACAGTAGAAACGCTGGTACATTCGAAGAGATCAATTGAAAAATGCGTTTTGTAGAAGGAGCATCATCTCAAATCAAAGAACATCATTTGGTTAAGTTTAAAGGGAAATTTAAGGTTGATACAGAGGATAAAATTTTACTTATGACATGAACAAGGACAGAAGAAAATAATGATGTATATGAATATAAGAATGGTAATATGGTGAAATTAACCATACATGATGGTCGTGTCGCTCAATGATCTTTTGTATTTAGAGATGGGGCATGGAGATTAAAAGATGGAATTTTAACATTGCCTGATGGAAAAATTCAAAAATATGAAAATTGAAATCCTATATGAAATGCTGAATATCAAAAAGTTTGAGGAGGGGAGGAGATAAAATATTCAAGAGAGTTTATAGATAAAAATAAAGAAAATTTAAATCAATTATTGAATATATCTATACAAAAAAATAGTAATGTAACACAATTATTGCAGAGTATTATAAATGCTTGAGCTTCAAAAGAAAATGTAAAAAATCTTCAGTTAACACTGTGAATGTCTGCTCGTGAACAGGATGGAGAGTTTTGACCAAAGACTTTATCAGCTTTAAAAAAATACCTAGAATGATGAAATTTTCAACCAGTAACTCCTCAATGAATTCCTCAACAGAGAGTTGCACCTGTTCAACCAAATAGAGCTCCTCAACAAAAACCTATGTATTGACCTATACCACAAAGCACGCCACAGCAGTCTCCTGTATATCGTAGTGAAAAAGTCTGATGAATAGATAAGGATACTTGGGAACATATACGTAAAGCTTGCTCTAGAGCATACAGCCCTTTGGCATATATGATTAATGAATTTGATTCTAACAAAAAAGCTGATAAACTAACAAATGCTATAGATCAAATTTTGACTCGTATATGAATAGATGAAAGAGCTATGAGTGATATACCTCGTTCCAAAAGAGATGAATATAAACAGAGAATAAAAATTTATCTTGGAATATCATAAAAAAATTTTTTATAATTTTTTTTCTCCTGCAATTATTGTGGGAGTTTTTTTATTTATTCCCTCAATAATTTGAGGATATATAAATATATTTGACAAATTTAAAAAAAAGATTATAATTTTATATATTAAATTTTTTATAATTTAAACATAAACAAAAATGTCAAATCCAGATGGAGCACCAGAAAAAAAAGCAGATACCCCTAAAACTTGAGAAAAATGAAAAGAGGTCCCTGCTAATCAAGCAGATGATGCAAAAAAAGTGGAATGAAAAGAATGAACTGTAGCTGATAAATTAGACCAAGAACCAAATCCTACAAAAATTGCTGAAATTATGAAAAAGGCAAATTTTGGAGAATGAAAAGAATGAAGTATCCAAAAACTTGGAGACAAACAAAAGATAGAGGACGCAGTAAAAAAAGCTGATAAGGCTACTGTACTATGAACCAATGTAAATTTTAGAGATAGAGCAGGAAAAACTACTTGACAAATGCTTCAAAATGGAACAGAAGTTCAAGTAGATCATAATGCTAAAGTAGTAGAAGTATCTACTTGAAAGGGAAAACAATATCTAGTACCTGTAAAATTGAATTGAAAAGAATGATTGGTAAGTGCCAATTTCCTAAAATTAACACCAAAAGACTGAGATAAGCCGGCAGAATGATGAGATAAACCAGCAGAATGATGAGATAAACCAGCAGAATGATGAGATAAACCAGCAGAATGATGAG
>CALFEN010000257.1 GCA_937950065.1 uncultured bacterium
GCTAATGTTTCAGTGACTCAACAAATTTATAATGCCGTAGTCTTTCATCACGAGAGATTTAATTGACAAGGATATCCATCAAGACTAAATTGAGAAAATACTCCTCTTGTGATGTCTTGAGATAAAATTCCATTGGGAGTGAGGGTTATAACTATTGCTGATGTATTTGAAGCCCTTACTGCGGATAGACCATACCGTAAATGTATGGAGACAAATGAAGCATTGGAGACCATGGTTCATAAAATGGATGGTCATTTTGATAAGAATTTATTAAGGCTTTTTATAGAAAAAATAACAGGTAGAAAATAGATTTTTAGAAATAACAATAAAAATATGTCTACTTCACTGCCTATAGCAGTTCATATCCTATTGGTAGTTGGCGAACAGGTTTTGCTTTTAAAAAGGAAATGAACTACTTTTTTTGATGGATTCCGGAGTCTGCCAGGGTGAAGGTTGGAGTTGGGAGAGACTATGACCGCCGGAGCTGTTAGAGAACTTAAAGAAGAGGCTGGTATCTTGATTCAATCAACAGATATTGTAAAACATCTTATAATGCAACACAAAGATATAAGAGGACAGAGGGTATACTATTTTGGTTTGATTAATGATTATAAATGAAAGATTCAGAATATGGAGCCGGATAAGTGTGCTGATATTAAATTTTTTAATTTAAGTAATTTGCCGGATAAAATAATACCTCATATCAAAACTGCTATTCAATGCATCTCAAAAAATATATCTTATATAGAGTATTGATTTTAAGGAAATTATTATTTCAGTGATATCCTTGTTTAAAATCTAGATAGTTCTAACTTTGTTTAAAATTTACTACATGAAACGAATAATTTTTTTGACAATCTAAAAAATTTGATTATAATTTGTTAAGTACTAAATTTTATATTATAAAAAAAGGAAAATGTTTGATAATTTAAAAAAGAACCTCGGTATGTATTCTCCTACAGAAAAAGCATTAATCTCAATGCTAAAAGATATTGAAATTTTTAAAGATTTTAATGAAAAACAGCTTTATGAATTATCCAAGAAATTTAAATTGGAAAAATATCTCAAAGACGTAAAAATTGTAAATGAATGAGAATTGTATGGTAAAATTTGATTACTAGAGTCAGGAAATATAAAAGTTTTTAAAAAAATTACTTGAAATAATATACAACTTTGAGAGGTTATGAAATGAGAGATCTTTGGTGAAATGGCTTTTTTCACAAATAATTTACCAATGGCTACATTAATTTCCTATGAAAATTGTATTGTTTGGGAGATATGATATGAAGATTTTAAACAAATTTTGGAGAAATATCCAGAGGTATATCAAAAGATAATAGAAACCATCAAAAAAAGACATTCTCAAAATGTAGAAATTTTGGAAGAAATAAAAAATAATCCTAATTTGTATAACAAACATTATCAGACGTGAACAACTGAAGAACAAGAAGAAATACAAACTATAAAAGTAAATATAAAAATATCATAATATAATTTAAAACAATTGGTATAAATTTAACATTAAAAATATGAAGAGAAGATCTTCATATTTTTTGTAATTAATTTTTACAAAATCTTTACATGTTTTTTTTATAATTAGATTACAAATTTTATAATTAAAACAATAAAAATGGAAAAAAGAAAAATTATTTTATCTGTATTGACTTCTACTATGATAGTAGGAGGTATAATAACATTTGCCTCTGTTAGTTACGCAGACAGCATAGATACTACAACCGAAACAAATCAGCAGACCTCATGACACAACAAGTGAATGGGTATGTTTACTAAAGGTTTGGAAGAATATCTTGATGTAAACTCTCTTTCTTGAGATGACCTTACATTGTATCAAGAGGCTCTAACTACATTACAGGAAACCATGGAATCATCCAGAACATCTACTTGAGATCAAACTGTTATGCAGGAGACAATGAGTTCTGCGTGGACAACTTTTATGGAAAGCATAAGAACTTTGGTTTCTGAAGAGAATTTGGACGCTTTTGATGAATTTGTATCTGCATGATTTCAAATGCCTACTCAAGGAGACGGGAATTTTGGTAGTGGGGATAGAGCTAATTTTGCTTCTTGAGACAAACCAGATTTTGGTAGCGGAAATCATTCACAATTTGGCAGTGGCAAATGAATGAGTTTTTGATCATGAGATAAACCAAGTTTTGGTAGCGGGGAACGTTCAGAAATTGGTAGTTGAAATTGAGAAGGTCAGAATATGAAACCATCAAAAGGAAGCCATAATTTTACATATATAACTTGAGATACTTATACAGCTATCTCAACTAAAATAGAAAAGATGTCTCAATCAAAATTGGACAAAATTTCTCAAAAAATAGATGCTGTTATAAATAGTTTGGATAGTTCAGATGCAAATTATGATATGAAACTTGAATTATTTACAGAGTTGAAAGAAATGATAGAATCATTAACATTAGATTCTACAACATCTTCTTAAGATATAAAAATTTGTATTGATATTTTAATTAAAAAAAATTCACTACCTTCGGGGTAGTGATTTTTTGTTATAAAATTTATGATAGGGACAACGATTTTTTAAAGATTTCCAAAAATAAATTTATGGTTAAAATTTATAAAAAGTTTTGCTTTTCAATATCATATTTATTTAATTATAATTAATGACCAACAATATATTTTAGAAAAATAAATATTAAAGCCATAGTAAAAAAATCTCTTTTTATCTATAGTTTGCATAATTTCGTAGTTTTAGAGATCGTTTTTTGGGAGCTCTTTATTAAAAAAACTCCTATATAATTATAGGAGTTTTTGTTTAGACTTAATGATAAGATATAAAGTTTTTAAAATTATCTTTATATATTTTTGATCTCTTTAATCTTCAATGTTTTCACTTGATGCACTTCCGTTAAAATTAACATTAACGGCTTTCTTTTGTCAATTTTTACCATCTACGATTTCAAATTCTACTTCCATTCATTCTTGTAATCATTTGAAAGAATCATAACCACCTTGCATTTCACTAGCGTGGAAAAAAATGTCTTTCCCAGAATCCAATGATATAAATCCATATCATTTTTCTTCAATAAGTCTTTTGATAATACCTTGTTGCATTTAATTATATAAAAAAATAAAATATTAAAATAAATATTCAAAATAAATAAAATTTTTTTCAAAACCTATTATACTAAAATATTTATTTATTATATAATAAGGTTTTCTTTTGTAAATTCAATAGAATATTATAAAAAAATTATTTGATAATTTTGTTGACTTCATTATAATAAGTAAAATTTAAATAAAATTCAGATAAACAGATGAAAGATATATTGAGAAAAACTATTTTTTATAAACTATATAAAAAATCAAAAGCTGCTTTTGCAAATGCGATTTACGGTAGTCCCTCAAAAAATCTTTTTGTAGTATGAGTTACAGGAACTGATGGCAAAACTACAACAGTAAATCTAATTCATAAAGTTTTTAATGATAATTTTGGAAAGACTTGACTTGTAAGTACTGTGAACATAAAAGCTTGAGAAGAAGAACTTTTTAATAAAACAAAAATGACGTCTTTGGATCCTCTAGCATTACAAAAAATATTGTTTGATCTAAAAGGGAAATGATGTAAAAGTTTAATTCTAGAGGTGAGTTCTCATGGGCTGGACCAACAAAGATTTTATGGTATAAACTTTGATATGTGAGTCTTGACAAATATTACCAGAGAACATCTTGATTACCACAAAAACTTTGAGGACTATGCAAACACAAAAAAACAGCTTTTTAAATGAATTTCTATGAACAATAAACCTCAAAAATATTGAGTATTCCCAAAAGATGATGCTTATGGCAGACAATGGTTGGATGAATTTGTATTAGATAAGGAAATGGATTTTGGTATAAATATATCCTCAAGTATAAAAGCTGAAAATATAGTAGAGAGACCTGATGGACTTTCCTTTGATATAAAATTCCTTGGGAATCCTTATAAAGTAAATTCTCGTTTGATATGAAGATTTAATGTATATAATATATTGACAGCTATATCTGCTGGTGTGCTTGTTGGTATACCTATGAATAAAATAATTAAATCTATCGAAAAGTTCGAATGATTGTCTTGAAGAATGGAAAATGTATTTTTTAATTGAGTAAATTATTATATAGATTTTGCTCATACACCAAACGGGCTTGAGAGCGTATTAAAAGCTCTAAATGATATTAAATGAAAAGGGAAGATAACTGTAGTATTTGGGGCTCCGGGGGAAAGAGATCCTTTCAAAAGACCTGTAATGGGTGAAATCGCTGATCATCTTGCTGATACAGTGATAGTTACTGATGATGATCCTGCTGGAGAAAATAGGTATGATATTATCAAACAGATAGTAAAATGAGTTAAAAGACAGGAATGAGATAACTTTTTTGTCCTGCCGGAAAGAGAATTTGCTATTAGAATGGCTGTAAAGCTTTCTAAACCATGAGATATTGTCTTGCTGGCTGGTAAATGACATGAAAAAGTGCAATTAACAAATTTTGGGAAAAGACCTTGGAATGATAAGGATGTTTTATTATCAATACTTGAGGATCAAGATTTTTAAAAAATTATAAAAGTAGATGAATTTGTTGAAGGAAAAATTGAAAAGATTATTATTATGAAAATACTATTGAGAATTCAAGAATCTTTTTAAATGAACATGAATTGAAATACAAGACTTCAAACAATATCAAATATGAGATGAGACAAGACATATCAACTGGAAAATCTCTTCTAAATATGATGAACTTTTTGTAAATGTTATCGGTCATCATAAAGATGCTACCATAGATATTTTTTTTGATATTAATAAGAATTGGCTTTGATGAGAAAAAATTTTAAATAAAGATAAAGCTTTCGACCTTTTTTCCGATATATTTGTATATGCAAAAAAACATTGAGCAACTATAAATTCTTATTTTACTGAAGAGAGTAGGATAAGAATGCAAAGAATAAAAAACGAATCAGATATTTTTGTATTAGCTTCATCAATAGAAAAACAGTTAAATAAGATGGGAAATAGATATATCTCAAATATAGAACATTTTTTACGTAATCAAAAATCTATCTCCAAAAGGCACGTGATTATTATTTTTTCGGATTTTTTGAACTTGGATGATTACCAGATAAAGACTATTAAAGCATTAAACTTTAAAAATGAAATCTTATTGATAAAACTCAATATAAACAAAGTGCAAGGTATCAATTATGATATCTTTGATATAAAAAAACAGATCCCTTATTATAATAAATTAAGGTATATAAATTTATCATAAATTTTTATTCAAATGTTTTCAGAATTAGTTCTTAATGCAAAAAAATATATTCAAAACTTATTAGCCCCGCTTGAGGGACAGTGATTCTACTTCCATAATTTATGACATACTTTGGATGTGTTCCAGAGAGTAAATTATCTTATAAAAAAAGAAAATGTAAATGATGATTTGGGAGAATTATTACAGCTTGCAGCATTATTTCATGATAGTGGTTGTGTGGTGTCCTATATATGACATGAAAGATATAGTTTTGAGCAGTTAAAAAGTTTTTTAAAAACAGTAGATATTTATTATCCCGAAGATAGAATAGATATTATTAGAAATATAATATATTGTACAGAGGTATGACAAGAGCCGACAAATATACTTGAAAAGATAATAAAAGATGCAGATCTTGACAATTTAGGGAGAGATGATTTTTTTGAAAAGACAGATAATCTTAAAAAAGAAACATATATTATCCAGTGAATAGATTATTCCTTGCTCCAATGGCACGAAAAGACCCTGAATTTATTGGAACACACTAAATATTATACCAAGACACAAATCTCTGAAAGGAGGGATAATCTTAAAAATAATATAATTTTATTAAAAAAAGAAATAAAAAAATTAAAAAACTTGTAACTTGTTTGTAAAAATTTCGTATTATATAGTATCAACAATTTTAAATCATAATAAAATAAAGATGAAAAAACATTTATTATTAATTCCAGCAATTATGCTGACATGTTCTCTGGTGTTTGCTGCTTCAGAGGATACACAAATAGAAGACGCTATAAATCAACAAGATAGTGATCAGGTTATTGAAAATATAAAAGACCTGAATGAAAATTTTAAATTCCAGAAATTTAATACCTGCGGCGATATGGAGAAGACCGTAGAAGATTTTGTTAAGCTTTTTTCAAACAGATGGTATCGTGGTGGTATGGAGTATTCTACTAATGAACTATGAAGTTTGGTTGACGGAGCAGCTAGTCCTACTCAAGCAGATGTTTCTATGTCAGCTGGAGAAAAAGTAAAATCATCTTCTACAGATTATTCTACAACAAATGTACAAGTACAATGAGTAGATGAGCCAGAGATATTAAAGACAGACGGTAAATACCTTTATTATTACAATGATTCTAAAAAAAAGATTTATATTATAAATTCACCATTAGATACAAAGTTATCTGAAATAGATTTAAATAAAGCGGAGATACTAAAAACTATAAAGATTCCGGAATGATTTTATGGAGTTCAATTGTTTCTATCCGGAAATAAATTAGCTATTATTTGAAGCAGATATGTTAATCTAAAAAATTATAATACTATACTAGATAAGTCTACTAGAACAACTGTTATAATATATGATACTACAGATGTTAGCAAATTAGATTTATTAAAACTTTATGATATAAATTGAAATTATTACGATGCTAGATTTACAAATAATGAATTGTATATAGTATCAAAGAGTTATTTAAATTTTTATTATGCATATCCTTTGTATAGATCAGATGTGAAGGCTCAAGATATGGAACCAGATTTTAGTGCTTCTGATTTATTGCCAAAACAAATTGAAGTAACAAAAAAATCAGATACTTGAAAAGTCAAAGATAGATTTAATATAACTGCATCAAACGTAGATTGTAATGATATAATGTATCTCTTCCCAACAAAAGAAACAGTAGAAAAATATAATGTTTCACCCACATTGGCTATCGTTTCAAAAATAGATATGTCTGATCTTACAAAGAAACCTGCTACAAAAGTATTATTTGGAGATGTTTCTCAAATGTACATGTCCAATGATAATTTGTATTTGGTAAACAATTTTTATATATGATATAACTTTAACTGTCCTGCCGGAGCTATGTGTATGATGCCAGCTTTTAGGTCTTGAGAAAATAGTTTGATACATAAGTTTAATCTAAAACAAGATTTAACATATCAAAATAGTGCTATAATACCTTGATTGCCGTTGACTCAATATAGTATGGAAGAGGATTCTCAATGAAATTTCCAGATATTAAGCAAAACATGGTGGACAAATTTAAATACACATCTTTTTATATTATCTCCTGATCTATCTTTAAAATGAAAATTGAATAATATAAAGGATAAGGAAGAATTTAAGGCCTCAAGATATATTTGAGACAAATTATACCTTGTTACATATCAATCAATAGATCCGTTGTTTGTGATAGATACTAGCGACAAATCAAATCCAAAAATATTATGAGAACTTGAGATACCTTGATATAGTAAATATTTACATCCTTATGCAGATGAGGAAAATTGAGTACAATACCTTATCTGACTTTGATACGACACAAAGACAAATCAATGGGGATGAACTCAGAATGCATGATTAAAAATAGATTTATACAAAATAGATTATAATAAAACAACTTCTACTGAAACTTGAAATAATATTTCTATAGAACAAAAATTTAGTACTGTCCTTGGAACAGGTGGAAGTTGGTCTGAAGCATTGGAAAATCCTAGAATGTTTGTCTGGGACAAAAAAAATAAATTGTTATTGATGCCTATGATATTACAAAAAATAGCACAAGAGAAGAGTTGCTACACAGATTATTTAGGAAAAACTACTTGTAATGATATAGATAGAAGCGTTCCTACATTTGCATGAATAAAATGATTTACTATTGATGTTGATAGTGGTATCAAAGAAGTGCTTTCAAAAGATTACCTTGATATCTTGAAATCTAATGATTCAAGTAATCCTTATCAATATTTCTCTGAACGGGAATTTAGGAATATGAATTTTAGAGTTGGATATTTGTGAGATGCTATATATTCTTTAAATAATCTTATTTGAGATTTCTTCCTAAAGGATAATACATCAAAATCCAATATTATATATTTCGATTCAGATATAGAAAAATAATAGATGCCAGTAAAGAGATCAAGACTAATTATCTTGGTCTTTTTTTATATGAAATTATAAGGGGAAAAGATTTGCTTACAATTTGGAATTCCATTGAGATATCCATGATATTGTGGAATGGTTTGTGTTTTTTATAAATTTAATATAGTCTGTAAATTAGTGTCTCTTTTGAACTTGGTGGAATGATAAATTTGCTCTCAATTCATAAAATACGATATTTAGATAATTTGAAATATATTTTATATGATTTATAATTATTTTAGATAATCATAGATAATCTCTGTGGAGGATTAATAGGAATTATTAAAAAATAAAAAATTATATATTTTTTGTTGCAATTTTGGAATAAATAAGTATAAAGGAAAACGCGTATAATTTTTTAATTAATAAAAATAATATAATGTTTAACTTTTTTTATGATAGTTTGGATACTTTGAAGCAAGTAAAAAAACCTACTAAAAAAGAAATAATCGAAATGACTTTGCAAATATTTCTTGTAGTAATATTGGCTACAGTTTTTTTTGCTATAACTGATTCGGTATTCGTTTCTATATTCAAGCAAGTTACATGAATATTTGTAAAATAGTTTTATAATATATAAAAAAGTATGGATTCTACAGTAGATATAAAAAAACAAATAGAAGATAACGATTATAAGCGGTATACTTTAAGTGTTGTTTCTGGTCAAGAAAGGCTTGTGGTCGAAAATCTTATAGAAAGAGTTAAAAAACAATCTCTACAAGAAGATATTGTAGATTACTTGGTTCCTATTGTTCCTGAAGTTCATTATAGGAAAGGGAAAAAATATGTTAAAGAAAGAAAACTTTATCCTTGATATGTTTTTGTAAAATCCAAAATGAATGAAAAAATTTGGTATATTATAAGAAATACTCCAGGTGTTAGACTTATAGTATGAGCTGAAGTTCATCCTATACCTTTGACAGAAAAAGAATATCAGGATATAATAGCTCAAATCAAAGAAAAAACAGATAGATTAGAACACGCTGTTCCTTTTAGAGAAGGAGATATTGTTCTTATCAAAGATGGTCAGTTTAAGTGAACACAATGAGTGATTACTGAAATAGATGGAAATAAATGATTTTTGTGTATAAATATAGAAATACTTGGTAGACCAACATCAGTAATGGTGCCTTTTGAAAAGGTAGAAAATGTAAATTAAAAGCAATTAAATTTGTAAAACAATAAAAATGTATCAAGAAAAAAAAGTTGTTATAATCTCTGTTATTGTTTTGTTAGTTGCTTTGGGTTTAGTCTACGCATTATTCTTTGGTTTGGAATGAGATAATCTTTTTGATAATACTTCCCCAAAAATCGCCCAAGTAGAACAGTCTACTTGAGTACAACAAAAAGACTTGGAGAATGATAAAATTTTATCACAAACTGGGGTTTGACTTGTTGATGATATTTTGGAGAGATCGGAAGAGCGTCGTGTAGGGAAAGAG
>CALFEN010000258.1 GCA_937950065.1 uncultured bacterium
CGAGATAAGCTAGTGACTGGAGTTCAGACGTGTGCTCTTCCGATCTTTTTTAAATTCAGGGAAAAAATGCATAAAGCTTTGTCCCTGATTTCTCAAAACACTTTCTATATTTACTGCAATATCCGCCAAAATAACTTCTAATCTTTCTATCTCTAGCTTAACTTCGCCAAAATCTATCTCTCATAGTAAAGTAGAAGGGTTTTGTTGCATGTACAAAATTCTTATTTTATAAATTTTTCTATTATCAAAGACTGCGTTATTATATATAGATTTACAATACAAAGTCAATATAATTTTAAATACATTTTTAAGATTATATTTTTTTGCATAGTATATTTGTATAGTATATGGCTATCCTGTCTTGAGTCTTGTAATATCATATAAATTTTTCCTGATCTATCACCTCAAATTTATCTTTCAAGACATCTTTGATTTCATCGACCGTATATCTAAAATTATCAAAATCGGTCAATGGATGAATCGGTGCGTTTCATACCTTACCCATAGGAGAATGCTTATCTCTTTGTATACTATGTCAGTCCACAAACTCTTCAAAACTAAACAAAAATATCATCATTTTTTGAGCTTATCACAAATATGATTTAATACATAATCTTTTTTTGTTAGAAATTCAAATAGTCAAATCATAATTATTGTATCAAATTTTCATTTTACTGTGTCAAATTTTTCTTCTATATCAATTTTTGATGTTTTTATATCAGGATATTTAGTTTTTATTATCTCTATCATCTTTGAAGAAATATCTATTCATACATAACCATCATTTGATATATTAGCAGTAATCAGTTCATCGAGAACTTGTCCTGTGCCGCATCACAAATCCAGAAGTTTGCCCACATTTGTGATTTCATTCCTTTGAATGATCTCTACTGCTTTTTTACAAGGCAGCCGTGCAAATTCAGGCGTCTTTTGATCATACACACTAGAAAGGAAATCATAATATTGTTCTATTGTTTTTGGCATTTATTTATCCTGAAAAAAATAAAAACTATATCAAATTTTAAATCTTTTTATAGGAAAATCAATAAAATATTGCTCAATTTTTAAAAAATTATAATATCCTTTTATTTAATACATAAAATTTTTTAAAAATATTTATAAAAAATAAATATAAAAATTTGACAAATAAAAAAAATATAATATAATTTAATAAAAGATATTTTTATATAAAATATTAATTCAATGGTAGAAGAAAAATGAAAGTCCAATCCCATCTTCAAAATATTTGATAAATTTGTGGATACAACTTATTGTGATTTACACGTATGAGTAAAATACAATTATGTCAGGGAAAGAGTTTGAAATATCAAAAATCTTTGATTTGGTCTCACAAACGATATTATAGAAGCTTTTGCAAAACAAATATTAACCAAAGATAAATTTTCTTTATTGCTTTCATGAGAAGAGGTTGATTACTGATTTACTTACAAAGATGCAAGATTTCGTTTAAATTTTTATTATGATAACGAATGATTGAATATAGCAGCCAGAAGGATAGAATCAAACTATCCAGATCTCGGAGCTCTATGACTTACCGATATTCTACAAAAAAATTTCTTAAAACAAAAAGGACTTATACTCATTACATGACCTACAGGTACATGAAAATCCACAACTATGGCATGAATTCTCAAGTTTATAGCAGATAACAGGAAATGCCATATTTTAACATTGGAAGACCCTATAGAATATATTATAAGCTCCAGCAATTCGCTTATCCATCAGAGAGAAGTGGGAAGAAACACAAAATCATGGTTAAACTGAATAAAATATGCACTCAGGCAGGATCCAGATGTAGTAGTGGTATGAGAAATGAGAGATCTGCCAACTATAGAATGAGTATTGACCCTAGTAGAAACATGACACCTTGTAATCTCTACGCTTCATACTATAGATGCTGTACAGACTATTACTAGGATAATAAACTCTTTCCCTCCAAACCAACAAAATAGAATCGCACTACAACTCAGTATGGTTTTGGAAATGGTAATATCACAGAGACTTATACCTCGTAAAGATTGATTTGAAAGATATTGTGTCAGAGAAGTATTGATAAACAATACGGCTATCGCAAACCTTATCAGGACTTGAAGAATCCCATGAATATATGGAGTACTTGAAACTCAAAGAAAAATATGAATGACTACGATGGACAATGATATGGCACTAGCCGTAGTAAACGATATGGTGGATATCAAAGATGTATTACCGCTTGTCAAAGATATGGCTAGCTTCAAACAGATGGTCCTTTATTATCAGGAAGAAAAAGATAGAAGAGAACTTTATAAACCAAAAAACAAAGATGAGTAAAAAGAAAGATGTAAATATAGACGAAGCTCTACAAGAACTAGATGCCGTAGACGATAGCCCAAAAGAAAAAGCCTTGAGAAAGAAAGTTGAAAGACTTGAGACTTCTAACCAGACTTTAACTCTTGCTCTCAAAATAGCAAATGTAATGAATAGTATAGAATCTTGAAATTTTTGAGATCTTGAAAAAGCTCTAAAAACCCTTTTTGCAGTATGAGAAATTACTGTTCTAAAAAGCTACGATTGAGTACTATCCAAATATTGACCATGATTTATCAAACCTGCAATACTGGAACGAATAGAGCAATCTATACAAAATAAAAAAAGTTGAGATGTTATAGTCTGCAAATGAGATGATAACCTTATATTTTTACCAGATGGAGTAATATATCTGACATGAGTAAAAAAACTACCTCAAGATCAGATAAATCAAATATTAACCCTTGGTCTAGGAAATATCAGATATGTAGCTGATAATATAGAAAGAGATGCTAATTTTGATGAAGCAACATGACTCAGTTTAGATTCTTAAAAAAAACAAAATGAATTTCCAACCAAAAACTCCAACTTTAGAATCTTTACATATAGGTTGAAAAAAAAGTGTTTTAAATACCAATTTTGAATTACTTCAATTACTAGACGAAAATTGAGATGAATTTGAAATAGAAGAAGAACCTTGAGATGATGAAAACAGTTTTATAAAAAGATATTATTTCCATTGACAGCAAATTTGATTTGCTGAAATTTCAATTATAGGAAACAGACTATTGTTATCAAGACTCGGTAGTATCAACTGATACAGGAATAATTGGCAAAACATTGAATACGATGAACAAGAAATATTTGAAGAATCAATAGAGAACCTGTGCGAAGAATTTAATCTCTCTTCAAATTTCGACAAAAATATGTCTTTTTTAAACTGAATCTGAAAGTTTATCATGTATAATGTAATAGAATTCGCGAAAGAAAAAGGTGCCGATAGTATAGAACTAGAAAAAGATGTTACAAATGATGAGTTTTATGAAAAAATTTTAAACAGCTTCAAAGCAGATGGCACAATCAGCGATTTTGAAGAAATGTGAAAACTTATAGATATATCTTTATAATATAATCTTCGAATTTCCGCTTCAACTTTAAACAAAAAAGTATTGACAAAGTAACCTATATAACTATATATTTATAATTTATAATTAAAATAAATATACAAAAATATGGAATCTTTACAATTTTCTTTAAATCCTAAAATTTCTTGAAAAACTTGAAAAGTTTTGCAAATTTTGAGTTTAGCGATTCTTATATGTTTGGGAGCGGATAAAGCAGACGCGACAAAATGTTGATGTAATCCTCTGGACAAAGATAATCTATATTGTACCATGTTTCAATCATATCCATTTCTATTTGAGTCTTTCCAAAAATTTTTTTCTGCATCATACAAACTTCCTACAGATACATTTACTTTGAACTGTAGCAATCTAGGTCAGATAGATTCTCCCAAAGTTACAAAATCATATAATGAATATATTTCTAGTATTTGTGGTTGTTCAGAGAAAAAATGATTTATCTTTTTTATAGAAGACTGGCAAAATATTTGAAGGCAATTAGGGTTAACCAATGAACAAATGTTAGATGTTTTTGAACAATATCTACAAAACAATTATATTCCACTTCAAAACATACTATTTTTGGAGGATCTCAAAAATTTTTATGGAAGCAAGTTTGATAAAAAAATATCTGAATTTATGATGATGCTAGACAAAAATCCAAATGTAAATTCAAACCATCTTCAACTTTTATTTTGAGATTTTATAGAAAATTATCGCAATTCACAATGAGCATTACAAAACAAAATAACTATATATTCTTTTAGTATAGCAATATTCCTATGCATTGTCCTTTTCTTGAAGAGCAATAAAGAATTCAGAAGAATGAATGCAGAGCTTAACAGATACGCCCATAATAATTTGTCCGTAAAAAAACCTTGAGATACAGTAGAATGAAATAATTTCTGAAAAACTTTGGAATGACAGAGTGATTATATAGTATCAGTTGATCATACTACAGATTGAACCAATGATTCTTGAGGTAAAAAATGAAAAGTAACGCCATTAGTTCATCCTCAAGCAAAATGAAAAACAATTCCTCCTCTAGAAGAAGTGATAGAAGAATTAACAGTTGAATTTAAAGAATGAGAGTGAGGCCGTTAGAGCGATAAAATTATAATATAATTTCTAG
Source organism: uncultured bacterium (assembly GCA_937950065.1). Next base: position 4,561 of record CALFEN010000258.1, read on the forward strand.
AAATTCAGTCCTTATCATAGTACCAGGGTTTACTACGTAAGTACATTTTTCATCGTCCAGTTTGATTTCATTGACCGGTAAAAAAATTCAATCTTTATACTTATATATTTCTTGTCTATGTGTATGTCAGCAAAATAGTATCTTTGCATCATTTTCCAAAGCTATATTAACCAATCATTCCCTATTTCATCTTGGGTTTGACACCTGATGTCAATGAGCTATCATCATTTTATATTTATCTATTTCCCAAAATTTCATTTCAGGCAAAGTATTTTTTAGTTCATATTCATCACTATTACCATGTACGCAATAAAGTCTATTTCAAGCAATTTTTTTTATTGTCTCATAAGTAGCTGTGGTATCAAAATCACCACAATGTATTAGTAAATCATAATCTTTATTTTCTAAAAAATCCGATATATCAAAATGATTTCTAGAAGGAATATGATTATCTGATATTACAAGTAATTTCATT
>CALFEN010000259.1 GCA_937950065.1 uncultured bacterium
TATCTACACATTGCAGGAGATATTGACTATCAAATCCGATGACGTGATATGAAGAAACAAAGCTTACGAATCCATCATCAAATGATGAAACATCAGGATTTCATGACTTCCAGAAAGTTTTAACCTATTGATGTATGTTCTCAAATGAATCGCACAAAACATCGTGCCTTTGTCTAGAGAAGATATCGATAGAGTTCATCGTGAAAGAATGCAAAAGATAGTTGACCTTGGACTTAAATGAATTACAGCCAAGGATACAATGAGTCTATCCAGCGATGAAGACATCAATTCTGAAGAAGAAAGACAGGAAATCATGGACAGCGTAATGGAAGAGTTGGAAGATTTCGGCGAACTAGAATAATAATATTTTTAATTTTTTTAAATCATCCTAAAAATGCAAAAATTATTTGATGGGCTTATGGTAAACTTAGCTTCTCCACAGGATATCAAACAGTGGTCTCACTGAAGCGTAGAATCTCCAGATACTATAAACTATAGAACCTGAAAACCAAAGCAGAAATGACTTTTCTGCGAGACAATTTTCGGTCCTATGAGAAACTACGAATGTAGCTGTTGAAAATACAAATGAGTCAGATACAAATGAATCATTTGTGATAAATGTTTGGTAGAAGTTACTAACACCAGAGTCAGAAGGGAAAGGATGTGACATATAGAACTTGCCGCTCCTGTAGTACATATCTGGTATGTCAAAGCTACTCCTTCAAGAGTAGGTCTTATGCTTGATATTTCAGTCAAGGAAATAGAAAAAATTCTTTATTTCGTCAAATACATCGTAACAGACGTAGACGAAAAACAAAAAAAGAATGCTTTGGCAAATCTTGATAAAGACTATCAAAATAGATTAAAAGAATTTGAAAAAATATACAAAGATGAATCTGCTGACCTAGAACAGCAAAAAGATTCCATTTCAAAGGAAGAATATAATCAGAAGAAAAAAGATATAGAAAAACTATATAATGATAATCTTCCAAAACTTGAAAAGGAATATGCAAGAATCAAATCAATTTTGGCAAACCTAAAAATAGGTTCTACAATATTAGAATCAGATTACAGAAACATATTCTACAAATATGAATGAATTTTCAAATTTCAATCTTGAGCTCATGCAATACACTATCTTTTGGAAAGGATAGACGTATCTGATGAAATCAAAAAAATGCTAAAAGCTTTCTGAAACCTCAAAACTTTGGAAAGAGATAAAGCTTTCAAAAGACTAAGACTTTTGATTAATCTTCATGTATCTGGTATCAGACCTGAACGGATGGTTCTAAGACATTTGCCTGTAATCCCACCTGATTTAAGACCAGTTGTTCAGCTTGAATGAGGTAAATTCGCTTCATCAGATATCAACCTATATTACAGAAGAGTACTGATGAGAAATCTAAGGCTCAAAAAGATGATAGAAGCTTGAATGCCTGATGTCATCAAAAAGAACGAAATAAGACTTTTGCAGGAATCTGTAAATAATCTTATCGTATGAGAAAAAGATTCAGCTAACAAATGAGCATGAGTCAAAGTTTTCAAATCATTGACAGATATGCTTTCTTGAAAAGAATGAATATTCAGAAAAAACCTTTTGGGTAAAAGAGTTGACTATTCATGAAGGTCAGTTATTACTGTTTGACCAAACCTTAATTTGGATGAATGCTGACTTCCTCTATACATAGCTGTAAGGATGTTCACACCTTTCATCATAGGTAAACTTATAGAGATGAGAATCGCTCATACTCCAAAACAAGCTGAAAAACTTATCAAAGAAGAAGACCCAATAGCACTAAAAATATTGGAAGAAGTAATCAAAGACAAATACGTACTTTTGAACAGAGCTCCTACTCTGCACAGACTTGGTATACAGGCTTTCAAAGTAAGACTTATGCCTGGTAAAACAATCAGACTTCATCCGTTGGTTTGTCCTGCTTTCAATGCGGACTTCGACTGAGACCAGATGGCTGTGCATTCGCCATTGTCAGACCACGCACAGAGAGAAGCCAGAGACCTTATCGCTTCAGACAAAAATATCTTGAAACCTGCTTCATGAGAACCTATTATTACTCATACACAGGATATGGTTCTTGGTGTATACTATCTGACAGACGATTACGGCAGGACTCCTGCAAGTATCGGTCGTTTTGGAAGCATCAAAGATGCATTGGACAGTTACTACAATTGAAACATCAACCTAAGGGATACTATAACAATAAATTTTGAATGAAAGAATC
>CALFEN010000260.1 GCA_937950065.1 uncultured bacterium
AAAGTGTGCCAATTAATATCTTGTGAATAAATTAATCAATTTGTTAAAATTTTTCAATTTATATATATTTTTTCTGTTTTATCATTATTTATTACAAATGTTATAAAATACCAGTTATTGACATTCATTTTATAATTTCAAGATAAATTCGTAGTATCATCATCCCGTGAAGCTATTTGAGAATCTGTGAAACGAAATCTAGCATTATAATGGTTTATCAAAGATAATAGTGTATTCATAGAGCTTATCTTGTTTGGAGATATCCAAAATGAGTATGTTCAGCCTGTTTCTGGTAAATCAATTCATCACCGTAAAGAGAATGCTGTTATTTCATCTCTGAAATTAAATACTTTTTTTCTTTTTAAATCTGATAAAACAAAATCACTACAGCTAAATCAAGAGTATAGTGGATTTCATGCGTTCACATTCCGATGTTTTCAACAAATCAAATTTTTTCAATTATTGCTCAAATCTTTTAAAATAATTTGTCCTCAGCTATTTGTAGTTGTTTCCATATCCCAATATCATACAAGTCCTGTATCATATTGGGAAGTATTTTTATTCCCTAGCGATAGCATAGTGATTAATGCTTGTCAGCTTAAACTAAGGTTTGTACTATTATCATAATATGCGATATATGTTCTGTCTCAACTCAATATATTAAGTCCTGTCAATCCTAGAGTTTGCAGAGGACTTTTATTACTATCAGTAAGTAAACCAAGTTTATCTCACTTAACGTTGATATATCTAGAAGCATAGTCTACTGCACTTACGACGTTCGGATTATAAGAAATTTCATTTTCCATAAAGCCAGCTAGCTGATATTTATTTAAATCTGCATTTAGATAGTAAGTGAAATAATCATCTCAGTCTTTTGGAGCAGAGTTAATATTTCATACTGTGTCTTTGACTCATTCTCAGAAGTATCACTGATATCATATAACATTACTTGTTCAGCTAGCGTAAATTAATGTATAGTTGTCTGGCTTTGGCAAACTAGAGTTTTCTGTCAGAGAAATTTGTAATGAGTTTTCTATATTCGCAAGATTGCTTGCACGACTGCTATCTCTAGCTTTACTGAGCCACTTGGTTAGTAGCAAAAATGCTGTCACTGCCAAAATAGCGATTATCGCTATTACGATGATTAGCTCAACTAATGTGAATGCTTTTTTTGAAGTTTTTTTCATTATTAATAATTATCTATATAATAAAAATTTCTTTGATTTTATGATATACAAAGTTTACAAAATTTCAAGTCATTTTTCCACTTTCTCCAAAATGCTGTTGAAAAAAAAAATTAAACTGATATAATGTTATCTATATTAAAAATAAGATAATAATGAGCTTAAAATATACTATTTTGTACCAAAACGAAAGCGAGGATATCTTTACCAGACTTTTGAAAATAAGGAATATAGAGGATGATATTTTGGATTTTCTCAATCCATCTTTTGCTAAATATCGGAATGATCCTTTTCTTTTTGAAGATATGCAAAAATCTATCCAAAGAATCAAAACTGCTATTGAAAAAGATGAAAAAATAATGATTTTTGGTGATTATGATGTAGATGGTATCACTTCAAGTTTTCTGATTTATTC
>CALFEN010000261.1 GCA_937950065.1 uncultured bacterium
AAAAAAATATGGAGATCTTTTTGATGTGGAGCGGGTAGTTACTTTTGATTCTGACGGACAGATGGATATCAACGATATGACGAAATTTATAGAAGCTGCACAGACCACAGATATTGAAGTATTGCTAGGTTCGAGGTTTGTAAAATGATGACATGCTCAAAATATTCCTATGATGAGAAGAATTATTTTATTTGGTTCAAAGATAATAACATGGTTGTTTAACAGAGTATGGGTGAGTGATCCTCACAATGGCTACAGAATGATAAAATTATACGCTATACAACAGATAAATCTAGAATCTGATGGTATGACTTATGCATCAGAGCTGTTGGACGAAGTATACAGGTTAAAATTTAAGTTTAAGCAAATACCAGTAAATATAATATATACTCAATACAGCCTGTGAAAAGGGCAGAAAAATGGTAATGCGATAAATATATTATTGGAAATTATTTATAGTAAATTTTTTAAGAAATAAATAATAGTTGACTTTTTATAAAAAAAGATTATATATATCTTAATTTTTTAGTTAAATAAATTATAAATGTGACTTAAAGAATTTTTATCAAAAAACTTTACAGAAAGATTTAGATCTCTTCCTTACGATAAGGTTTGTCCTTTTTTTGAAGGAATGGCAGCTGTTCAAAAAGGAGGTAAACGGTGATTTATTGATGAAACATGAAAAGATATAGTTCCTTGTATATATGACTATGTAGAAGATTTCTGTGAATGAAGAGCTGCTATTAAAAAAGGAGGTAAACGGTGATTTATTGATAAAACCTGAAAAGAGGTTGTCCCTTGTATTTATCAGGAAATATGTAGTTTTTGAGAATGAAGAGCAGCTGTTAAAAAAGATGGTAAACGGTGATTTATTAATGAAACATGAAAAGAAGTGATAAAACCACAATTTGATAGTGTAAAAAATTTTTCTCATACAGTCAAAGATGAAGGAAAATTTAAAAATGGTAAAATTATAGTAAAAAAACAAAATAAATATTATATATTGGATATAGATTGAAAAGTTTTAATTCCAGATAGTCAGGTTTGACTTACAAAGTTAGTTTTAAAAAGAATAAAATTAGATCTATTTAATACCCTTTCTAGTAAAAAGTAAATATATCATTAACATTTTTAAGAAAAATTATATTTGTGGATTTAAGTTTAGCATAAAAATATGATCAACATAATTATCGTTTAGATATTTTTTTGATTTTCTATTTTGGGACTATGGAGATATAGATTGACGAATAAAACTCTTTTATTATTTAGAGTATGTTTTTGTGTCTTTTTTTATCTAGTACGTCGTAAGGCTCGGGTTTGGGCACTCCTTCAGGGATCTATCCGAGTGAGTTTTTTTTGATACAAAAAATTGAATAGCGAATCTATTATTTTATGAAATAAAGTTTTGAGGATTATCATTCAAAGGAGATTTAGATTTTTTATCTTTTTTTATAGAGTATATTAGATAAGATATAGGAAATAATAGAAATATTAAATAACCATAAAATAAATTTCATTCTGGATAGATTTGAAGCTCTATAAATATAGAATTTAAAACAGGGTATATAATAGAAGAAACGAAAACTGATCATGCAATCAAAAAAATGGTAGTAGCGCCGTATTTACGGTTTGTAATTCAGGATTTTAAAAGATATATAAGCAATATAATATAAAGTATAATAAAGATTAACATTGTCTGGTATATAGAAATATTTTGGTAATCTTTGTTTTTGTAATCATAGTAGAGATAAGACAAAGAATATGTAATAAAAGTATAACCATAAAAAAACTTATATTCTTTGAGGCGGATTAACAATAAAGGTATGATTATAAAAAAAACAGGGGTTATTAATATAAAAAAGAACTCAAGTAATATCGCTCGTATAGGTATAGGAAGATTTACTGGTAAAGACTGATATGGCATTTTTTATAATGTTAGTTTTGGAAATTGTATTATAGTGTATTTGTTTATTATATAATATGTTCTATATTTACTCATATATTTTTGAGGTTATCAATGATATTATCATATCATCTGAGAATGATGTCTTCATTGGTAATATAAGTAGTGCCTTTGGCAATAGTCCCTGCTAAAACCATAGCTCCACCACCTCTCAAATCTGTAGTAGAGACATATCATCATTTGAGTTTACTAGGTCAGATAATAATTGCCTGATGAGAGATCGGAAGAGCACACGTCTGAACTCCAGTCACTAGCTTATCTCGT
>CALFEN010000262.1 GCA_937950065.1 uncultured bacterium
TGCGAAGTCTTGTCAAATAAACTTGTCAAAGCTGCCAAACTTCATGATGCACAGATGATTTGAATAGTATGATGAGTTTCAGCGAGTGATAGGCTTATAATGGTTGCTAAGGAGCAAGCGTCCAAAAAACTTAAAAGTGAAATTCCAGTAATCAGACCTATATCCAAAAAATATTGCATGGATAACGCTGGCATGATATGAGTCGTAGGTATTATCAAATATTTATCTTCAAACAAAAAAGATGTTTAAAAAAAATTTCTTATATTATCTTACCTGATTTATGGTGTTGGTGATTATTGGTCTTTTGGGTTATCAGTATATGAGATATTCCGACAACAAGCTTTTCCAAAAGAATACTGATAAAGTTCAAGATTTTACCAAAGAAATAGATACATTTATAACTGATGATGCAAATATTTCTACAGGTTCGTCAGATTATTCTTTGGAAGAAGATATTGCTTCCCAGCTTTCAGGAAGTCTGGAAGATGTTCCTTTGGATCAGCTCAAAAAGTATTATACTCAAGCAATACTCAAATGACAGGAAAACAATGAACTTTTTATTCTTGAGAAAATTTACGAGAAGACAAATAATTCACAGATACTTTATCTTTTGGTAGATAAGGCTTTGAAAATCTACGATTATAATGATGCCTACAAATATGTGCAGATGATTTATAAGCTCAAATGATGAATAGATAAGCTTTGATTTGATGTCTTTTTTAATACTATGTTCAATAGCTTGTCTTTGGATAGTGAACAACTGTTAAAGATGAAATGAGTTGTCCAGAAGTATTATGATTCCAAAGTTATAAATGATCAGCAGTATGCTTTTTATAACTGACTTTTGAATAGTGCAAGCCTTGATGTTGATTGACTCAAAGCTTGAATAGATTCACGACCAGAGTGACAGGTAAAGTCCAATGTTAAATCTGCTTTCGCTAAATATGAAAGTTACAGGGATGTTCCCAAATATTATATATATTGACTTTTGTCTTATACTTTTTTCAAGAATTGATATTTCAATCTTTCCCAAAAACTTGCTGAAGAGAGCCTAAAATTTAATGCTGATTATGTTTTGCCAAATCAGGTTTTGGCTTACTCTGATTTTATAATGAATAAGCATATGGATGCTAAAGAGTATTTCAAAAAACTTCTTGTTGCTGATCCCCAGAATGAAGCTTCTTACAAATTTTATCTTTGAGTTTCTCAGTTTTGGTGATGAAACTATGAAGATGCAATAGTTTTTTTGTCTCAGATAGGATCAGGCGAATTTTATAAAGATGCTTTGAGATATACGATAATGTCTTATTATGATATGAAAGATTATGATAATATGTCC
>CALFEN010000263.1 GCA_937950065.1 uncultured bacterium
TGTCTTTTGTTTCATCTTTTTTATTTCCCTGAGGTCGCTCATTATCAGGACAAGTCCTCATTCCACTAACGGTTTTTTATCTATATTTACGGGTATAAATTCTCAGGCTATGCTGATGATAATTCATTCTCATTTGTATTGATTATTTTAAGATATATTCCAGTTTACGTTTTTCATATTTACTTGAACATCTTCATCCCATAGTGCATAGATATCTTTTCATTGTATCTCTTCTAGACTATATCAGAGTACTTCACGGTATTTTGGATTTACATAGACTGTTCTTTGATTTTGGTCTCATATCCAGACAAGTTCCGACATATTATCTATAATGGTTTTGTATATGTTGAAATATTCTTCTTTGGAGCTTTGTATCTTTTGTTCCATAAAAATCATATCTGTTATATCGCGTCATACTGACTGATATTCTATAAGTCTGTTTCTTTTATCAAATATTGCACGAATTGTCCATTCTAGTCGATATCCGTTTCATCAGGTGAATATTCATTTTGACTGAAAACTTTTGTAAGGATTTTTGTGGCTGAGTGTTTCTACAACTCAATATATTCAGGTTATTCAGAATTTTTCCATTATCTCATAAAAATTTTGTCCAATTATTTCTTGTGCATCAAGTTCAAAATATTCGGCAAAAGATCTATTTACAAAAGATATCGTTCAGTCTTTGGAATAACGTGCAATAAGCTCTGTTTGGTCTTCTACCACTGCACGGTAGCGTGCATGTGATTCTTCCAGTTCTTCGTTTTTTAGTCTGAGGTTTTCTAGTTCTCTCAAATCTCTGATTATTGCGATTTTATTTCAGCTTACGAACATCTGTGACATGACTCTGAGAGGCACTTTCTCTCAATGTTTATTTACCATATCCAAAAAAAATACTTTTTTTTGTCATTCTTTGTTCTTTTGAAGATTTTCTAGAACAATTTCTCTACTTTTCTGGTCAAGAAAATTTATGATATTTTTTCATATTGCTTCGTTTTCTGAAAATCCTCAGATTTCTAGCATTCTTTTGTTTGTATAGACGATATTGTTGCATTTGTCAAAAAGTACGACTCAATCAGTCATATCTTCTATGAAATCTTGATAAGCATGGATATAAGAAATATTCTTTTTTTGGAGGTCGCTGATTTTCTGTTCCAAAAAATTATCCAAGAGATCATGCTGTGCAAAAAGGAAAAATGTTATTGTTATTTTATCGGTTTCTGTATTTTGGTTTGTAATTTGTCAGTCTATAAGCTTTGATTTTGGTAGGAGAGATTTAATTGTTTTTTTTATATTATCTGTATTCTTGTATTCTGATGTTGATGAAAAAATCTGAATCAATAAATCATCTTCGTAATTTTTGAGTTCGTTGGAAAATATGAAATCTTTGAGAGCAGGGGAGGACATGTATATATGACTGAGAGTTCTCATATCTTACGCAGTATATAAATATATCTATTATATTCAAAAAAAGTTCTCTGTCAAATATTAGTATTTAAATTTTATCTTATTTGGCACAACGGAAAGTAACGTTATATCATTTGTTCGTTTTACCATAGCCTAAATAAATTGCATATATGCTGGCTACCCGATAACTTTGTCAACCACGCAAAAATACTCTATCAAAATTATTAATTGTTGATATAGAGGAATATATTCTTCAAATTCAATTGTTAACAGTAAGTCATTGGATTTTGGGTCAAAAAATATCCTGAGAGTATCAATTTGTAAAAATGCATTTTGAAATGCTTGCAGTAACATCATTATCTGTCATGGCATATCGGTCTCAGTTGTTTGTTGTATATCAATCATTTCATAAATCTGTTCAATTACAGGCATTTGATTGCATTGTTCCACATCAGTTTCAATTAATTGTATTTGCTCAATTTACAAGTTCCCACAAATTCCCTGCCAAATCCCAAATCCATTGATTATTTGAAAGTTTTAATGCTCTTTTGTTTC
>CALFEN010000264.1 GCA_937950065.1 uncultured bacterium
CGAGATAAGCTAGTGACTGGAGTTCAGACGTGTGCTCTTCCGATCTTTTCAATAATTACTAAAAGAGATCTTGTTTCAATCCTTGTCTACAGCTCAAACCGCAATAGCATCACTACAGCCTGCAGGCACTATATTTGATACATTTGTATTATCATTTCAGGCTGCAACTACTGTTATCACTCAAGCATTTTTTGCTTCAGTTATTGCATTACATACTGGATTGTTTGCAGGGTCTGCATATCATCACAAGCTTATGTTTAATATTTTTACTCCACTATCTTTAGCATAATTTATTGCATCTATCAAGTCATAACTTGATCAATAACCGTCTTTATTCATTATCTTCAATGGAACTATGTCTACATTATTCGGATTTACTCAGTAGATTCATTCTCCGTTTAATTCTGCTCATATAATTCCTGCTATATGTGTTCCATGTCCGTTATCGTCTTGAGGGTCATTGTCTTTTTCTACGAAATCATATCCATAAATAGTATTTATATTATTTTTTAGATCTGTATGATCTCTTGTAATTCAGCTATCTATTATTCAGACTTTGATTTTTCATCTAAAATTTATAGCTTTTAGATAATTATTTAGTCAAATTTCGTCCTGTCGCCGTAGTTTGTCCTGCTGTTCTCAAGTAAGTGCCAAATCCTGTGAAATTTGCAATAATTGAGGCTGCACCACTTCATATTTATCCAAAAGTTTTTCTGGAATACTATTATCAGAAACTCCTGAAAAAAGACCCATATATAAATCACCCGTTTTTTTTAGTTTTACTGAAAAAACATTCTCTCAAAGCTTTTTTATTGATACTCCATTATCATAACTTAAAAAAAAATTACTGATGTTTTCTAAATTATCATTAGACTTTATCAGTAATTTATATGTTCAGTTATTATCTATAGATTTTTTGATAGCATCAAGTTTTTTAGCTTTTTTAGTGCTGTCCTTTTCCTGTATGTTTTTAGACAAATCCTTGAATTTCATCTTTGCCCTAAATTGTTTAAGGTTATTTTGATTTTGTCTGCTTGAATCTTGGTTGCCTCTGGATTGATTCCCAACGTTATCGTAGGCAAAGACGTTCAAGACGTTTGTAATCATAAATACAGATAGCACTAATCAAATTAGAATTTTGGTGATTTTTTTGTTTTGGGTCATATGCGTTTTTTTAAGATTATAAAAAAGAATTGTAATAATACTTCTAAATAATATAAAAACTTGGTTAATAAATGGTTAATTTTTTGTAAAAAAGTAAAAGATTTTTATTTCACGATTAAAATTATATATCATATTTCTTACTTTGCAAGTATTTTTGTAAGATTTTTATTTTATATATTATTTATTGATAGTTCATACTCTGATAATAAGTAATTATACTTAGAATACTTATCAAGATTTCACTGTTTGAGTAGTCTAAGTCAAAATATACATATTTTTTCGACATCAGCCTTGAAACTCTCTATATTATAATTATTTTGGTTCAGTAAAAAAACTATTTGGTCCATTTAAAAAAATTTAAATATTGATTTAAATATCTTGATTTCTAAATTTTTCATAGTATCATTTTCTAAAACATCAAATAGTTTCCAGATGTTTTTTCCCATCTTTCTTCTCATTAAAACACAAACCCAAATTTTCAAATATATATCATTTCCCATTGTAAAGAGGTTGTTCTTCTTTCTCCAAAAAATCGTCAATTTTATCAAAACTTTCTTTTAGTATTCCCCTTTTCTTGTATGTTAAATTTACAATATCAGTTATTTGTATAAATTCAAGCATATTGTCATTGCTGTAATATAAACGCATTCATCGATTATTATATGTATAAGCTGTTTCAAATTCATTTTCTATAAATTTTTCTCATCTAATTTTCAATATTTGATTTACTTCGTTTACACCCATACCAAATTTTAATGGCCCCACAGATGCCAATGGTACAAAATTTCGTTCTTGTTTTAATATATCAGGAATCCATTGAGGATCTATGGACAACATAAGTTGAGTAGACATATCCTGTTTTAATATTAAATTTTTTATCTTCATATAACATTCTATATTTTCCATAATTTCTCTTATAAATTTTTTAGAATCTTTTATTAGGTATTTTGATAATAACCTTTTTTTCTTTTTGTGTGTAAACCCATAAGTTTCTAAAATTATGTTATTCCATGATTTCTTAAATTTTATAAAATATTTCTCATAATCGATTTCAATTTTTCAATTTTTATTTCAATTAATCTTATTTCGGTTTTCTATATCTGCCATATCTTGGAGTGTTAAAAAAAGAGACTTAATTTTATTTTCACTTATAAGAAACAAAGAAGCTGAAAGAAATACATTTTGTCATAATATATAGTCTGAATCTTGGGTTGTCATATTCAATAAAGATACGAATTTAAGTAATCACATATTGGATTTTGGAATTATATACATATCATTAAATTTTTCAAAATCATCATTATTCTCCAAAAATTGTTTTGTAATTATATTACCCTGACTGTCTAGCAAATAAAATCATATTTTTACAGAATAATTTTTCATTTTAAACTTAAAAAACTTTATATTTTCTATATTTAAATTATATTTTTCTACTATTTCTAAAAATATTTCTTTGTCTTTTGATGATAAATATTTTTTTGGAATTATGAATACTTGATCTAAAGTGACTAAAATATAAAAATTTATTGAATTAAAAAATTTTATCTGATAATTTAGATTTATGTGAATTTCTCAATTTATATTTCTGCGTATTATCTCATCTTTTACTATTTGTATTTCTGTTTCCAAAAGATAAGGTTCAGCCTCTTTTTTTATTCAATAAACATATATTATAATACATAACATATAGACGATAAAAGCCACTATATGAATACTAATATATACAAGGCATCAAGCTATAAATATTAGATAAACTAAAAAATACATTCTAGTAAAAACTTCTAAATATCATAAAACTGATAATTTATATTTTATGTTTATCATTTTTTATCAAATGTAATAAAATATCTTTTTCTAATCATGATAACACCCTTTTATGAATATATACCTTTTTCTCTTGAAAATTTAATATATAACAAGATTTCCTTTCTCTAAAACTTTTCAGAGAAATTCGATTTAGTTGTCTGTATCAAAAATTTAAAGGGAAATAAACTTTTAAATATTTTTCATTTATAAAAATTTTTTGTTTAGATCATTTTTGTCTTGCAAAAAAAATAAAAATTATAAAAACAAAAAATATAATGAAAAACCATTGTAAAAAAGAAGATAAATCTCTGATAACAATTCAATAAAGAAATAACGGGATGAAAAATCAAATCATATAGATAAAAAATTTACATAAATCTAAAAAATTTCTTTCTAAATTTTCATTTTTTGTTAGTTCATATTCTTTTTCAAACATTTTTTATAAAAAAATAAATTAATTAATTTTACATATTATTATAAAAAAATCAAAAAATTATAACATAATTTAATAATCGTACAACAAGAAAAATTTTAAACAATAAATATAAAACAGAAACTAAATAAGATTATATATTATTTGTATAGAAATTAAACAGGTTATGTGAAAAAATAGATTACATACCTAGTTTGAAAAGTCTATCTTTCAAAAAAGTAACATTTTCTAACAATTTAACTCAATCCTCAAATTGCTCAATAATTGATTTCATATCTTCAATATTCTCTAACAATAATTTTAATTTCTTGGTTAATTTTTTACCTCTTTTTTGGAAAGATGGAATTATATCAAGATTTATATCCTCAATACTTCTCTCAAATACTTTAAAATTTGAATTTAAAGTAGTTACGATTTTATTTGAAATTTGTTTTTCAGGATTTTCCTGGATAAAAAATCATATTCTATCTCAATAGATTCATCCAGTTATATTTATCAAAAACTTTATAAATCCTAATATAGATCTAATTCTATTCATTATAAAATCTATATCTCTTTTATTTTTGATTTTTATTTGAGTTTTTAGATTAGTCCAAATCTCTATGTAAACATTTAAATAAAAAGACATACATTGCGAAAGGTTACACTCACATTTTCATACAAGATCATACAAAAATCTATAATATAGCCTAAAATATCAGTTATCAATATTTTCTACCTCTTCATACACTTGGTTATAATTTTCAGTAGCTTTATCACTAAATCATAATCTATCATATTCTTTTAGTGCCTTATCAGAAATATTAGCATCTATTTTTCTCACTCTAACGTCTTTGGGGTTAATATTTTGAATTAATGGCATTGAATAAGGCATATAATCTATTTCAGAGTCTGGGTCCGGCAAATAATAAAAATTATCCATCTTGTATAAAAGCCATCCCAAATAATTAACTTGTCAAACTATATCATCTTTTGTATAATAATATGCTATAAGCTCTTCTATAAAAGATTGCTTTAATCTATTATAGGTAAACATAATATTTTGATTTACAGACTTTTTCCCTTTTTCTCATTTCAAATCGATCATAAAACATTCCAATAGTTCATCTGTTTTAAATATCTTTCCAAATAATGATATCTCATCATTACTTCTCAAAATATTTAAAAATTCTATAAGATTTCCTGCTTCTGATATAGATATAGATTTAGAATCCTTGACAGATAAATTCAATCTTTCGTTAACAAATAAATATAAATTTTCTGTAACACTTCTTCTTACTTGAGCGATATTAAGGTTAACGTATTCTTCAGGTGGGATACGATCAGCTAATTCATCCCTTGGTTTATCTCATTCATCAGGCTCATAAGGGATTCCATCGTCTATTTTTGAGATATCAATATCATCAAAGATTCTTACTTTCAAAACTTCAGCTTCCAAATATCAGTCTGTATAATGAAATGAATTTATCCCTTCAAAATTGTCTAAAATTTCTCTCACCATTTGATCTTTAATTTCATTTCTCGTTACTCTCAAACTTTCCAAAGGAAAACTTCTTTTTGAGTCTGGCACTACCTCATGCTTTGAGGCAGGAACAGGCTTTTTTACATCTGGAATACTAAATTGATTGATAGATACAATCTCAACTTCAGGAGTCCTTCTCCTCTTGGGAATATACTCAACTTTTCAATGCTGGATTAATTTTTCTCTAGTTTGCCTTGCTACATCAGCAAGTATTTTGAAATAAATATCTTTCAAATTTTCAAGATTTATCTTGCTGACAGGTTTTATTTTATTCTCTCTCCTAAACTTTTCAAATCATTCTTCTCATCTATATTTATCCAATTCACCATCAAGCATCTTTTGAGCTAATCAATCTCTAATTTTAAACATATGCTCAAGTCTGATAGATTGTATATACGAACAATATCTAAATTCGTCAAACCATCATAAAGATTCTACGACCTCTTTTATTCTCAAAAGTCCCGTCCTTCACAATATTCTTTTTAAATAGATCTGTCAGGTTATCCCTCTAAACATTTCTTTATCATTTTCTATCATGTCTCTTATCCTATCTCTAAGATCTCATTCTTTTGACTCTAATCAGTTAAGAGGATTGAATTCATCGGATTGAAACCCATATTTCCAGTTACTTGCTCAATCACCGATAATACCTTTTACTGCCTTTGTCTGTAATTCCAAAATTTTTGCTCTGAATCAATGATCATTGGTTATATAATTTAATTTTAATCATTCAAAAACCAACATATAAACTCGTCATATAAAAATTTTAAATATAAAATCAGTTTGGTCATTATCTATCGAAAATTCCAGAAATAATTTATAAATGATCTCTGGATTGCTATGAGATATCTGATCAAATTTATTTTCAAGCATTTCATATGATAAAGTATTTCTACTTAAATATTTTTTAACTTGTTCAAAAATAAAATCAGAGACGGCCTCCATTTCGCTATTTTCAAATGTATCAGCTTGCAATATTCATTTTTCGTATTTTTGTTTCAAAATTTCTGTTTCTATTTTCAAATTTGGAATATTTGGCAGATCTTCTTTATCAAATTCTCATGTAATATATAAATAACTCATAACAACTAGTAAATCAAACTCCTCTTCAATAATATTCTTTGAATATCATGACAGATAATTTTTAATTTTTTCAAATAATCTTTTTGTTGTCTCGTTTTCCAAAATAGATCTCAATTGTACTTGTAATAACTTTTTACTTAATCCAAATTGTAGCGGAGATTGATCAACGGGTGGATCATTTTTTTTGAATGTAGGGATTCATAAGGATGTTCATAAACCAGTGGCTTCTAGAGTTTTGTCCATTATTTTCAAAAAAATATAAATTATTTCTATATAATAATTTAATGACAAAAGTCAATAATAAATTTAGTATTAAACACAGAATAAAAAAATTTAAGAAAACAAGAGCTGTCTTCATTTTAGTATTTACTGTAAAAAAATATTTCTTTTACTTTATTTTTGAAATAAATAATTCCCTAAATTTTTTAGTTTTCCAAAAAAGTCTTGATTTTATAAAAAAAATTCTTATATAAATAATAATTTAATTATATTAATTCAAGAAATGAGAGTAATAAATTTAAAAAAATCACACAAATGAACATTCCTGCCGTATAGGTAATGACTTTTTGTATGATTATAAATTATTCTCCAAACAAAGTCCTCTGCCTATACAAGGCAGAGATTTTTTTGTGCAAAAAATTTATGATTTACTAAAATAAAAAATGACTACTAATCTATTAAAAAAATCTTGCAAATTTATATCTACCGTATAGGTAGTGACTTTTGCACGATAAAATTATCTTCAAAGTCCCTAACCCTATGCGGTAGGGACTTTTTATTTTATCAGGAATAGAAAATGGAAGAAAAGTTGTATATCAGATTTTGTAAACTACTTATTATAAAACGGGGATGAAAAATCTATTAATTTTTTTATCAATAAATATTACAAAAATGACTAATCTACCAAATTCTATTATAGTTCCACAAATAATCGTTTGATGAAACATTATAAAGTCCCAAAAAACTTACGATGTAAGTCAATGGACAAAAAATTCATTAACTAGAAATCTTTCAAAACATGCTCCCCATAATTGAGCGGAGGCGGAGTGATTTGTTATAGATTCAGAGTGAAACCCATATGTTTTCGATAATGATTGATTTATACAAGTTTGACAAAATAATAATCTCAATATCAGAGACATAAGCACATGCCCTGTTTCAGAAGAAAACATAAACATGCAAATAAGAAATTTTTCCAAGGACTGAATCTTTGGCAGCGGGATATGAACTATTACTCAAGAGCTTTATATGCCTACTATCGAGTTATCTTTAGATCAAGGATATTCTACAGATGAATTATTTACTATACTTGTAAAATCTTTTTACGAAATCATAGGATATCTCAATACCCATTGACTCGAATATTTACCTTGTGGCAATTTACCTATAAATACTCCAAATATACCCAACCTTTCAAATGAATATTATAAATATCTATTTGAACAGAGAGATGGTTGGAGAATATGAGATTTTAGATGAGCAGCCTTTCAAATTCATAGATATGCAGAAAATTATCCTTTATCAATATTTATCTTCAATAAAATTAGGCATGTACTTCCATTATTTTTAGGATTATCTGCCAACTCTCCTTTTGCTGGCTGAAAATATTTATGAAACGTCTCTGAAAGGACAGATTCCAAATTCTCTTGGAAAATGACATGAATTCCAAATCCTATCAATAATCAATTTTTAGTTCAACTTCAAAAATGGATAAATACAAATATCAAAAGCGTAACCCCTTATTATTTTGCGGTACGTTACCCTAGGGTAGATATTAAAACCATAGAAAATTGCAGTATGGATATGGTTTGAGATATCGCGTTAATGTTTTGTCTCGTAGACATCAATTATAGATTTACTCAAAAATTAAAAGCTATCTATCTGGAAGCCCAGGATAACTGAATTGACCCTTCATCGCTTTTGCCATCTAGTCTGTTTGGTGATGAAGTTGAAGAAAGCAGTATTTGAACTAATATCCTTCAAACCAATTTTATAGATACAATAAGATATTGAACAAGAGGGGAACTATCAGTGTTGTGAAGATGAAAAATCCCTTTCAAAAAGTTTATGTATGAATTTCTTGAGTTTATAGATGAAATTCCTAGCATCATTCCTTCTTTTGTTTCAAAATCTTTTGATCTAAAGAATACGGATTTTACAAATAGCATAGTAAGATGAATATTCCAAAATTGAAACCCCGCTGAAATTGCGTTAAATGACTTCTGACTTTTGACTGCAGACGTCTCCAACCCTATACAATTGAATTATAAGGATCTAACAGATTATATGGTATCAATGTCCATAAATTTCAAAAGACAGATTTTTAGTTTATTAACTCAAATCAAAAATGAAGAGAATATGACTGATAGCAGCTTATAAAAAAGAATCTATAGATCATATAAACAGAGTTGCTTTTGAATATATCCATGCCTTGGAAAAGGCAGGGGCCTTGGTCTATATATTACCTTGCAATACTTCCAATCCTCAACTTTACATAAAAGATATAGATGCATTTATTTTTCCATGAGGGGCAGATATTGCCCCTTGTTTCTATTGACAAAACATTGATGGAAGCAAAAACTTTAATTTAGATTTTGATCAAAACTGGTTAACTTATATAGATCTAATAATTAAAGATAAAAAAAACATACTTTGAATATGTAGGGGGATGCAGCTTATCAATATATATTTTGGCGGGAATCTCTATCAAGATATCGAAAATAAACTATTACACGATCAGTATAACAGACAGTATGAGCAAGTTCACGATATAAGTGTTTCTACAGAGTCTTTTTTGGATAAAATATTTCAAGAAGAATTATTATCTGTAAATTCACTACATCATCAAGCTATTAATTTGTTATGAGATTGATTGAAAATATCAGCAAAAAGTCAGGATTGATATATAGAAGCTATTGAACATAAAGAAAAAAATATTTATTGAGTCCAGTTTCATCCTGAATGTCTACAAAAATTCGATCCACTATTTAAATGGTTTGTAGACATATCATAAATTAAGCTAATCTATTTAGCTTTGATATTATATCAAGGAAACTCTTTTATCTGATAGTCTCTCTACAACTCACTAGCAAAACAAAATAATTATACAAAAATATATATACCATCTAAACTATATCATCTATTTCTTCTTTGATAGTTTGGTATTTATACATTTTTGTAAGTCTAAATATCCCAAATAAAATAAATCATACAAATGCCTCTATATTAAATAATATAGAAAATACAATAAAAAGAGGGATTAATCATACACTAAAAATTAAGAATGAGAACCACATTTTGAGCTGGGAATCTTTAGTAAGATCGGAAACAAGTCCACAAACCGTATTATCTTCATTTCTCGTATCTCTTAAGTCCGTAAGTAGATTTTTCTGTAACTTAAACATCCATCCAAACAATCATTTTTTAGGTTGATTACTGGAAGTTATCGTATTCAACGTTTGGGTATCTACCCCTGACATCAAGCTACAGATATTTATTCAGGTAAGTGATCAACTCATTGTATCTCATGTAATATTTTGCAAACCGATTTTTACTACAG
>CALFEN010000265.1 GCA_937950065.1 uncultured bacterium
GAATATGTTTTTAAACCTGCCAACTGTATAGTAGAACAGAAACAGCTCTGAACTGACGTAGTAAGTTTTTCAAGAGCGTTGAGAGCTGCTCTTAGGCAAAAACCTGATGTAATTCTGTTTTGAGAAATGAGGGATCTTGAAAGTATAGAAAACGCTGTAACACTTGCAGAAACATGACATCTTGTGATGTCTACTATCCACTCCAAGTCATCAGCACAAACTATAAACAAAATTATAGATTCATTTCCTTCAGACCAGCAAAACCAGATAAGAATACAGCTAGCTGAAACACTTGTAGCTATCATTTCACAGAGACTTATCAAAAAGAAAGACAAATCATGACTTGTAGCTGCCCATGAAATAATGATAAACACTCCTGCTACTTGAAATCTTATTAGAGAGAATCAGATAAAGCAGATAAATAACATTATCCAGACAAGCAAATGACAATGAATGCAGCTTCTTGAAGAACATCTTATAGCACTAATAGAAAGATGACAGATAGACATAGAAAGTGCTATCTCCACATCAAATAATCCTTGATATATCCAAAGTGAGGTAAAAAACAGATGAATTATAGTTTAACATATTTTACAAAAATCCTGGTTTAATATCAGGATTTTTTTCTTGAAGTAAAAATATTTCTTATATTTATCTTGGGAAAACTAAAGATAAATTAATCTCTATTTTATTTTTTTAATTATTACTTCTTTTGGAATATCATAAATAAAAAATAATTAACCAATAAATTGTAAGCAATAATTTTATATCAGTGATGTAAAATAACACTTTAGTATAAAAATTTAATTGTAAAACTTAAATTATCAGGACTTACAGCAATGCGATTAATAGATTCTTACTTAAAAAATAATATTGATAATATTATTTTTAACTGTAAATTATAATTTAACTATAAATAAATAAAATCTTTAGATAAAAACAGATTATATATTATTTATTTCTTAAAAATATGGTATATAACTAAAAAAGGAAACGCCAAAACTCTCCAAACATTAGGTTTCTGCCAAAAAAAAGCTGGATAATCTTTAAACAAAAATCTTAATAACATCGCGAATTTGTTGTTTGTCCTATCTTTTTCAAAAGGAAATTTAAAAAAATCTATTATAAATTTTATCATGATTATAGAGTTCTGTATAAACTTAATCAATTTTATATATTTTTATATTTTTTGCAAATAAAAATATATTTCGTAAATAATCTTAAAATTTATATAAAAATTTTTTCTAATCAAATATTTTATGATCTGCTGGCATTCAAAATAGTCATTAAATCATCTTTTGGAAATTCTTTTGTCAAACTTTGTATAGCTCTGATTACGTATGTGTTAGTAACATACCCT
>CALFEN010000266.1 GCA_937950065.1 uncultured bacterium
ACGAGATAAGCTAGTGACTGGAGTTCAGACGTGTGCTCTTCCGATCTTTCCATAACCATCGCCGTCTCATCACATAGCTATAACAGTAAGATCAGGGTTGGCAAGCTTTACTCATGTAGCAAACGGCAAAGTCCTACCATGTAAAGTCTCTGCTGCATAACCGTCTATATAGTGAG
The DNA here is from genome assembly GCA_937950065.1 of uncultured bacterium. Next base: position 177 of record CALFEN010000266.1, read on the forward strand.
GGACCTTGGAACTACATCAGATACCACCAACTATGACTGTATTTTCTTTTGGGATACCAAGCTCTTTGAGTGCAGACTTGGCAGCAGCAAGTATCATAAATCATCCACATCATGGACATCGTTGTATTTTATTTAACTCTTTTCTCATAGGTCTTTTGGGTATAATGGATATAAAGAAAATTTATTTATACTTTGTATTTTATCTTTCCACTGTGGAGTAGTAAGTCAAAGTTTTGCAGTAATATATTCTTTCAACTGTCAGGAATAATTCATTTCCACAAATATGAGTTTCTGGATATTAGATTTATTCAAAAATTCCTGCAATCTTATATCTATAGGCTGCAAAACTTTTATTATTATCACTCACATATCAGGATTATCAGCTACAAAATCTTTTAAAACTATTTTGTTTATACCAAATGTGATATAAAAAATCTTTGCGTCAGGATTGATAATTTCATAACCAAAGAAATCATCGTTAAATTCATTTTTTACAAAAGTTTCAAGTTTCTTAAATCTTTTTTCAGTCATCTTTACTTTGGTGTCAGCGTCATCTATACTAACTCCGTATTCATTATGTTCGTATGAAGTAGTGATATATTCCCCGTTTGCAGTGCCCGGAATAGTGTAAGGAGAGATCCCATCATCTGTAATGCTATATCTTGCAAAATCTTCGACAGGCGAACTTTCAAGTTTTCATCTATTTATTTTTTCTGCATTTAACATTGTGGTATCTACTGACAAATATGATTCAGAAAAACTTTTATCTACTACAAATATTACAGGATACTGATAAATATCGCTATAATTCAAAGCTTTTCATATTAGATTATATCCGTCTTCATAATCGCTTGGAGCTATAACTATAGGAAAGGTATCTCCAAACGTTGCGTTTAGTGCATAATTCAAATCTGCCTGCTCTGTAAAAGTAGGAGTTCCTGTAGAAGGTCATGCTCTTTGTGATAATACATAAACACCGCCAAGTTCTGCTTGATTTGAGAAGCTGATACTCTCTGTCATGAGGGCAAATCCTCATCAGCTAGTTCCACACATAGCTCTTTTGCCCGCGAATTTGGCACCAAGCATTGACATGGCTACAGCTATTTCATCTTCTCACTGAAAAAACTTAACTTCCTTGTGTTTTAGGACTTCATCAGCAATGCTGCTGGCAGGAGTCATAGGATATGCTGAATAAAAATCCAGTCCAGAAGCTATTCATCACAATGCAATTATTTCATTTCACATTATGAGAGTTCTTGGATTGCCTACTATTTTTGACAGATCAAATTTAGTTTCTATACTGTCATATCATTGATTTAAATTTTCAAGATTTGATTCAAAAATTTCTTCCTTAAATTTTTTTTGCATTACTTGTTTTCATTCTTCTATGGATATTCACAAGACTTTGAGAGCAGCACCAAAACTAAAAGTATTTTTAAATTTAATACTA
>CALFEN010000267.1 GCA_937950065.1 uncultured bacterium
ACCTGAGCAGCTTTGTTGTAAGCATTTATTTCGTCTATTAGATGCACAGGGATTCTAACGTTTTTGGTCATATCAGCTACAGCTTTGGTTATGGACTGTTTGATCCACCAAGTAGCATAAGTTGAAAATTTGAAATCTTTTTCAGGGTCAAATTTTTCGATAGCTTTGATAAGTCAAAGGTTTCATTCTTGTATCAAATCCATAAAAGCTAGTCTGCTTCAGATAAATCTTTTGGCGATGCTTATCACGAGCCTTAGGTTGGACTCTATAAGTTTTTTGTTTGCTATTTCATCTCAGTTCTTGATTCTGCGGCTAAGCTCTTTTTCTTCATCAGGAGTCAAAAGAGGGATTTTGGATATATCGTTAAAATATAGTTTGATAAAATCCTTGTATTGCTGGTCGTTGACATAGTAGTTTGTCTCATACAAAGAAAATTTTACAAGCTTGGATTTGTTGTCCTGCATGCTTTCTTTTTCAAGTATGTCTTCTATGGTTTCGATTTTTACACTGAGTTTGTCTGCGAGTTCATAAAATCTTTCCAAAAGCTCAACTTGTTTATCAATATCGTTGATTTCAGAGATGATTTCATCTTCAGTGATGTATCATATTTCTACTCATTTTCTCAAAAGGTCTTGTAATCATTTTGTAAGTTCGTTGATGTCTTCTTTTAATTTTTCCCATAAAGTCACTTTGATTGCTGGCATCCAAAGATATATTGTTAGTTAGATAAAAAATTTATCAATTAGAAATATAAGGAATTTTTTCAAGTATATGTTTTTTGATTTCCAAATCAAGACTTTTTTGTAGATTTTTGAAATGTTTTTTAAAAAACAAAAAATCACCGCTTCTAAACGGTGATTTCGTATAATCAAAATTACTTTACATCATTCATCACATTCAGCCCATTCAACCCATGCCTCACATTCATCACATATCCATAGGCATTTCGCTTTCTTTCTTTGGTTTGTCTACTACGACTGCGTCAGTAGTCAAAATCATGCTTGCTGCACTTACTGATTCCTGTAAACCGACTCTGATAACTTTGACTGGATCTATGACTCAGTTTTTTATCAAGTCCTGATATTCTCAGGTCTTAGC